>DATGUS010000075.1:0-42791 GCA_035301245.1 Alloiococcus sp.
AAATAAAGGCCTTCATTGATTTATCTACTTATTGATGAGAAAATATATTCTATGACATTGAAGGGGTGAGACAATGAATGATATATCAAGTTTTCAAATTGACCATTTAAATTTAAAACCTGGAATTTATTTATCACGTGAAGATCAAGTGGGTGACCGTACATTAAAGTCTTATGATTTAAGAATAACCGCACCAAACCATGAAGTGGTGATGAATACAGGTGAAATGCATACGATTGAACACCTAGTAGCGACCTTTTTAAGAAATGATGAACAATTTAAAGATGAAGTGATCTACTTCGGTCCAATGGGGTGTCGGACTGGATTTTATCTGATCTTGACTGATGCGGTAGCTCATGAAGATGTGTTAGATTTAATGAAACGGGCGTTTACTTTTGCAGCAGCATTTGAAGGGGAAATTCCCGGAGCGACTGCTAAAGGTTGTGGGAACTATTTAGACCACAACTTACCGATGGCAAACTACTATTCAGCACGTTATGTTGAGACATTAAACCAAGTTGAGGATTTAAGTTTTGACTATTAAAAGCAAATAGAAATCAAAAAAACCAGACATCAAAGTCTGGTTTTTGTTATTTATTCAAATATATAAAGTAGGTAGATGGTTACTACATGAGTGGTGCAATCAATTGTAAGATACTTCTAATAAATTGAATATGGAGTGGTTTATTTTCTAACGATTCTTTAGTCATCAACTCACATTTGGGGAACAACTCTAAGAAATCATTCTTCATATGGTTGATACAATCAATTCTGTAGAATAGAACACCACATTCAAATGAGTGATAAAAACTACGATAATCGAAGTTAATGGTTCCATTAATAGCATAATCATCATCGATAATGAGAACTTTTTCATGAATGAAACCAGGAGTATACTCATAAATTTGTACACCAACATCTACTAACTGTTCATAGAACGACTGTGTTGTTTCGTATACTAATTTCTTATCTGGTTGGCCTGGTGTAATAATGCGAACGTCAACACCGCTAATTGCTGCGTTCTCAAGGGCAGAGTACAACTTCTTACTAAAGATTAAGTAAGGTGTTTTTAAATAGATCGTTTCTTTCGCATTATAGATAAGTTTTAAATATAAACTTTCTGAAATTTGAACTTTATGGGTGGGTACATCCGTGAAGGGTTGCAAGAAGCCACCTTTAGTTACTGGATCTACTTCTTCATAATCAGGATAGTAAGCTTCATAGTTATCTTGTTCATCATTGAGTGAATTCCATAGTGAGAGGAACATTAATGTAAATCCCCATACAGCACTACCTTCTAAACGAATACCGCCGTCTTTCCAGTGTCCAGCTTTTTCAATCTTATTAATATAGTTATCACCAATGTTAATCCCGCCTGTATAACCAATTTTACCATCGATAACAACAATCTTACGGTGGTTACGGTAGTTATATTGAAAAGATAAACGCCAACCTAAGGGATTAAAGACAGAAGTTTTAACACCGTTGTCATTTAAGTATTTTATGAAGTCTTCGTCAATACGTAAGATATTGCCGACGTCATCGTATGTTAAGCGAACATCGACTCCCTCTTTTGCTTTTCTAAATAAAACCTCTAATATCTGATCTAACATATATCCTTTTTCTATAATATAAAACTCTATAAAGATATAGTCTTTCGCATTATTTAAATCGTTTAACATCGATTCAAACATTTTTTCACCACTAGGCATATATGTTGATTCGGTCGTATTTGATGGCACAACATGGAATGTCTCTGTAATAAATTGACTTAAGTGCCGCGCGTCAGGATCTAAATTAGGATAGTCATCTAGAATATTGCGCTGTTCATGGGCAAAATCCTCGATATTTTCTTCCATAACTTTTCGTTTTTCAACATAATTTTCCGAAAAAGTTTGTCTGCGTAAGAATAAATAGAGGAGACCTCCAAAAATAGGTAATAGTAAAACGATGATAATCCAAGCTGTTTTAAATTCAGGTTGAGACCGTGCATTCAAAATAATAACGGAAAATAACAGAGACGAAACAAGTGAGAGAACTGTATAACTCTGAGTTGAAAAAGCAGCCAATGCACTGAAGGCAGCTAGTAAGGCAATCTGTATAAAATAAATAACACCAAGAATAATAGTTCGTCTGCGTGCTAAACTAGAAAATTTCAAGAATTCACATCCTTTCTTCATAATATATGTAAGTATATCACATTTTAAACAATTCTTAATGTTCAACATTGAAATTTAATAAGTTCTTTAAAACTATATCCTACTAGTCCGATATAATTTATTTAACATTTTTTATAGGAGGAAGACAATGAACATTGGTATAGATAAGATTGGATTTTATACTCCTAAACAATATATTGACATGGCTACGTTAGGCGAAGCAAGAGATGTTGATCCAAATAAATATATAAAAGGTCTTGGACAAGAAGAAATGGCAGTTGCTTCTGAAGTTGATGATGCGGTAACAATGGCAGCACAAGCAGCTTTGAGTATTCTAAATGATGTTGATAAAGAGGCCATTGATATGGTGCTAGTTGGGTCTGAGTCTGGGGTGGATAACTCAAAGTCGATAGCGGTCTGGGTCCATGAATTAACTGGAATTAATAAGCATGCACGTGCTGTTGAATTAAAACAAGCTTGTTACGGAACTACGGCAGCAATGAAGATGGCGGTGGGTCATATAATGATGAATACCGAATCAAAAGTTCTAGTTGTCGGTTCAGATGTGGCTAAATACGGTTTAAACACTGGGGGAGAACCTACTCAAGGTGCTGGTGCTGTTGCTATGTTAGTTGCTAAAGATCCAAGTATTGCTACTATCAATAATGATAGTGCAACTTATACGAAAAGTATTCCCGACTTTTGGCGCCCACTGTATTCTGATTATGCCATGGTAGACGGGCACTATTCTAATAGTGCTTACTTGGACTTCCTCAGCCAAGTTTGGAGTCAATATAAAGAAAAAACTGGTCTATCAACTAAAGACTTTAAGACGTTATTATTCCATACACCTTTTACAAAAATGGGCAAGAAAGCTTTAAATAAATTGGCTGAAGTAGAAAAACACAGTGAAATTGAACGTTTGATGGCTTATTATGAAGCAAGTCGTTATTATAATAAAAAAATTGGTAATATCTACACCGGATCACTTTATTTAAGCTTAATCTCATTATTAGAACAGGCAGAAAATTTAGAAAGTGGTGACCGCATTGGATTATTTAGTTACGGTTCAGGAGCGGTGGGAGAGTTCTTTAGTATCGAACTTGTACCTGGTTTTAGAGATGCTCTATTAACTGAAAATCATGAAATGCAGTTATCAAATCGTTATGAATTAAATCTAGAAGATTATGAAAGGGCGATAAGCTTCAGCTTGCCTAAGGACGGCTCGGTTTACGAAACCAATAAAAATAACGTGCAATCTGGCGATGTTATTCTTGAAAAAATAGATAGCCATATTCGTTATTATAAAACAATCTCATAAAAAACAGACCCCCCTGAAATTCAATGCGATTTTCAGGGGGGCTTATGTTCAAAAAGGTATCTCTATTTATCTGACGTTAGTTTTAGTCATCTTTTTTCTTTAAGCTTGCTCCACTAATTACAAGCGATACACCAGTTAAGCCTAGTACCCAAGTTGAAGTTGCTGTATCGGGTAAACGTTCAGCTTCAATTTCTTTTGCTTTTTCTTTCTTGTCTGCTACATGAGTAACATAAACTTCTTTATCGTCATTTGCCACGTTTTTTGAAGTTACGTCATCAGCTGCTGTATCTTCAGTAATGACATCCATGATATCATCGATAATCTTATCATTATCTTGCTTGCTATCTTCAGCAGGCGGTGTTGTCTCGTCTTCAATAGGCGGTGTTGCCTCATCTTCAGCAGGCGGGGTTTCATCTTCAGGCGTATTCGGGTCATCTAAGTTAGCCAATGCGGCATATAAAATATGAGAGAAGGTTGATAAGTTTTCTTCAATATGACCTGGCATATTTGCTTCAAGGAACGCTAAGTTATCACGTTCAGAGTGCATAATTGGTCCAAATTCTTCTGTTTGATCATAACCATCTAAAGCACCAACTGTCCAGTTAGTTGATTCGAAGTAAACCACAGGAATGTCTAGTTTCATAAATGGAGCATGATCACTCCAGTCGCCAGTTGTTCCTGCAGGATAATCAGGATTTAATCCTGGATTTGTTTTGATTGGGAAATCAAATTTCTTTTTGTTTAATTCAAAAATTTGATCTCTTAACCAGACGTTTTTTTCATCTCCACTATATAAGTACATGAAGTCGCCACCAAGTAACGTATCTAAGTTGATCATTCCAATGGTGTTGTCGATTTCTTCTTGTGACATTTGGTTTGCATAGTAGCTTGAACCTTTAAGTCCGACTTCTTCTGCACCGAAGGCGATAAATTTAATGGTGTAGTTAATCGGTAGGTTAAACACTCGCTCAGCTACTTCCAACATCACACCGACACCGGAACCGTTATCCGCAGCTCCTAATGAACCGGGAGTAGATACCGAGTCATAGTGTGCACCGACAATTAGTTGTTTTTTATTGGCGTTTGGTTTAACAGCGATAATGTTACGTGACTGTAGAACTTCATCTGAATGACGATTTGTAAAGTCAAATTCTTGTTCTGTAACCTCATAACCCAATTCTTCAAATTCGTTAGCAATATAATCACCGGCTTCACGTTCAGATTCTGTACCTGCAATACGCTGACCGATACCTTCGCTTAGCTCTTTAATGTGGTCTAACGCTCGAGCGCCATACTCGCCTTCTTCCATCTCAACAGTAGAGTACGGAACAGTCTCGCCAGGAATAGTTTCTTCAACTTGAGATGCAGCAAGAACTTGTTGATTGTTTGTTTCTTCTTCGCCAATCACTTGTTCAGGTTCTTCCTCGCCAATCACTTGTTCAGGTTCTTCCTCTATGATTTCTTCTTCAATACTCGTTTCTATACCTGAATTGTCATTCATCTCTTCTGCATAAACATCTGTCTGTGTTCCTAAAATTAAGAAAGAACCAACAGCAACGGAAACAATACCCACACTTAACTTTTTCAACTTAAATGTTTGTCTTTTATCTGCTGAGTGCTGAGCTAACATATCTTTATTCTTTTTGCTTAACATAGTTAAACCTCCTAATGTTTTTTCAATTAATTATACCATATAAAGCGCTTACAACTGTTGTGGTTATCAATTTCTCATGTATCTTTAATGTAAATCTTTTCACAATTATTACCTATATAAAAAGCCCCTATAGTAAACATTTTGAGGTGACCCCCAAAAGTTAGAGTGAAAATTCTAACTTTGTGGGGGTTATTTTTATGTCAAAAAAGTATTCGTATGAATTTAAATTAAAAATTGTACAAGAATATCTAAATGGAACATTGGGCTATACGTTACTCAGTAAAAAATACAATATTTCAAGTAAAAGTCAACTTCAGAAATGGATCAACCAATACAAAAAATATGGAAAAGAAGGACTTAAAACAAAAAAATGTAATAAAAAGTATACTTTAAATTTCAAGTTAGATGTCTTAAGATTTAAACAAGACACCGGTGCTTCTTATAAAGATACAGCTAATGCCTTTGGCATAGGTGAGCCATCAATTGTAGCCAATTGGAAACGACAATACGTACAGGAAGGCACCCAAGGTCTAAATAAGCCGCAAGGGAGACCACCAAAGATGTCTAAACCAAATAAAGACAAAGAAAAGCCAGATAGAATCAATAAAAACAGTGATCAATTTAAACGGGAGAATGAGCTATTAAAGAAGGAAAATGAATATTTACGAATTGAGTTGGAATACTTAAAAAAGTTAAAAGTGCTGGGCTTGAAAGACCCACGCGCAAACAACAAGCAAAAATAGTATACGAATTAAGTAATGCTGGTTTTAAACTAAAAGATATTTTGATAGTAACTGAATTACCGGAATCAACCTACCACTATCATTTATCGAAGAAAAATGAACCGAACGAAAATAAAGGTCTCGAAGAGCTTATACAAGAAATCTTTGAAGAAAACAAAGAAAGATATGGGTATCGTCGTCTTACTGATGAACTAAAAGCCAGAGGTCATCAGGTAAATCATAAACGAGTTCTTCGTTTAATGAGAAAATTAGGGCTTCAATGTATTAAATTTTCCCGTAAAACACGTCGATATAACTCTTATAAAGGGACTGTCGGTAAAATTGCTAAAAATAAGATCAACCGTCGTTTTACGACTCCGATCCCTTTACAGAAACTCGTCACAGATGTCACAGAATTTAAATGTCTTAATAACGAAAAATTATACTTTAGCCCTATTATGGATCTATATAACCGTGAGGTTATCTCCTGGGAGATTTCCAAAAGGCCGACACTAGATATAGTAATTGAACCTTTAAAAGAAGCTATCTCAGTAATTAAAAAGAATGCGAAATATCGAACGACAATACATAGTGACCAAGGCTGGCATTATCAACATAATTCCTGGGTAAAAACTTTGAAAAAGCACGGTATCTTTCAAAGTATGTCCCGTAAGGGAAATTGTATTGATAATTCACCGATGGAAAATTTCTTTGGACTTCTGAAACAAGAGATGTATTATGGAGAAGAAAAAATGTCTTTCTCTACTCTAAAAAAGCAAATTGAAGACTATATTTATTACTACAATAATAAACGCATTAAAAGAAAATTGAGCGGCTTATCTCCGGTTGAATACCGAAAACAAGACACTCAATTAGCTGTTTAATATTTAATTAAATAAACTCCAACTTTTGGGGTTCACTACATTTAAGTACATTTACTTTAGGGGTTAAAAATATAGTTTTATTTAATTTGTTTTAAAAAGTCCGAGGCAACGTTTAAATTCATTTTCTCATTTTTAATGAGCATTTCAGTGACTTTATCAATCTCTTTACCTACAGCACCGGCATTTATGGCTAGTGATTTTGCTTGTAAGGCCATATGTCCTTTTTGGATACCTGATGTGCTCAGAGCTTTGAGGGCTGCGAGGTTTTGTGCTAAACCAACTGAGACCATTATTTTTGCTAGTTCTTTAGCAGTTGGATTGCCTAAAATTGCTTTTGAAAACTGAGCTCCGGGATGATAGCCAATAGATCCGCCAACAGTAGCAATAGGGAGAGGTAATGTTAACTCTCCGGTAAGATTACCCGCTTCATTCACACGCCACTTCGTTAGTGAGCGGTACTGTCCGTCTTTCACGCTATAGGCATGAGCGCCTGCTTCAATAGCACGCCAGTCATTGCCTGTTGCGACAATAACAGCATCTAAACCATTCATAATTCCTTTATTATTCGTTGCCGCTCGGTAAGGATCAACATAAGCATATTTGGATGCTTCCGCAATTCGATCTCGAACATCTTCACCAGAAAATCCTTCAGAAACTAATGTCTTAGGTGTCAGCTCACAAGTAGCCGTCACCAGAGACTCAGTAGCTAGGTTTGTTAAAATACTCATTAATACTTTACCGGTTACCAGTGATTCAATGGTAGGTGCAATAGCTTCTAACATGGTATTAATCATATTGGCGCCCATTGCTTCTTGTGTATCAACGTGAAGATGGAAGACAAGGTATTGATCAATAGCTTCTTCTATATCGCCATCAACGATTCTCGCTTTTGCACGGGTGGCACCACCACCACGTTTGACAATCGAAGGGTAGGCTTCGTTTGCTAAATTGATTAGTTTCTCTTTATTTTTTTCAAGTACTTCTTTATCTTTTTCGATATTTGAACTCTGCTTAACAACCACTTGACCAATCATTTCACGGTTGTGAACGGTTGTTTTAAACCCACCATTATTAGCGATGATTTTGGCTCCATTACTTGCAGCTGCTATCACTGAAGGTTCTTCTACAGCCATTGGGACAATGTATACTCTGTTATTGACTAAAAAATTAAATGCTAAGCCGTAAGGTAAAGTATAGTTGGCGATATAGTTTTCAATCATATGCACACCCGTTGTCGCATCTAGATTAAGCTGCGTATCCACTAAAGTACCGTACTGTTCTTTAGTAATCACTTCTGCTTCAAGCAGAGCGGTCAAACGTTCTGAATAAGATTTTTTGTAAAACTTATCTAGTTTTGAGTTCATACTAACTCCTTATGCTAAAGTCACTTTTATACCGATACCATTTGGATCAAACATTTTAAATGATTGTTCTGTCACATCAGTAAGTTCAATGGTTTGCCTAACGTGAGATTTCATTTCTTCAAATTCAGCTTGATCGTTCACCTCGATAGTATAGTAGACGATTCCTAAATCGCCATCTTTAATAGGTACAGCTTTATCTGTTGACCATACGTTCATAGCCACATGGTGGTGATATTCACCAGCTGCCATAAACGCGGCGCTACTACCGGCATTAAATTTTAATTCAAGACCGATAACATTACGGTAGAAGTCAATCGATTCTTTAATATCTGAAACCATTAGGTGAATATGACCGATAACCGTCCCGTTCGGCATATGATCATGGACACCTTCATCTTTTTCGGCAAGGACACCATTGCCATCCATTGGTACGGTGACACCTGGAATCGTTCCGTCTTCAAGAATCGTCCATTCTTCTTTTGGTTTGTCCCGGTAGATTTCAATTCCATTTCCTTCTGGGTCAGTTAAGTAGATTGCTTCACTATAACCATGATCAGAAGCACCTTGGATATCGACATTCTTTTGTGTGATTAATGAAAATAAAATGTTCGCTAGATCGCGACGAGTCGGTAGTAAAAAGGCAATGTGATATAAACCAGTATGGGGTTCTGTATTTGGTTTAGCATTGGAGACTCTAAGTTCTAATAATTCACTGCCGTCTTTTTTTATACCTAATAAAGCGTGATGATCCGAACTTTCTAAAACATCCAGACCTAATTTTTCTTGGTAAAAAGTCAACATATTCCATAGATCATGAACATTGATAACCACTTTACCAAGATTGATTTTTTCACTTAATTCAAATGACATTTAATCAACCAACTTTCTTTTAGTTAGTAAGTTAATTATCATATATTAATTAAATTTTTGCAACTGATGTAACCGAATGTTCAACTTTAAAAAATGAGAAAATAATAAGCGAACTTGAGTTATAAATAATAATAGCCTATACTTTTAACCTGATGAGTATTCAAATAATGTGATAAGAAATAGACATTCAAATTAGAATAGGAAGAGGTCGAACTCTTGAAGAAAACAAATGTGATTATATTAGGTTTGATTGCATTAATTTCATTGGGGATTACCGTAAACTTATTATTTGGATCAGATGAGTCGAATGAGTTAGCTGAAGAAGATGTTGAACTTATGTCAGGGACTAACCAAGTAGATTTAGATCGACAATTAGATAAAAAAGAAATAAGAAATCATGATGAAGATGATACTTCGGATGATAAGCCAACTGAGAAACAGGCGTCTTATCGAGAGGAATCAGATATAAATGAATCGAACTTCGGTTCAGATTTAAAAGGAACGAATGAGTCAAATAGTAATTCTAATGAAGACAATTCAAATGTAAAACCTTCAAGCGAATCAATGAAGGAAACGACAAGATCAGATCTACAAGATTCTATATCTTCTGAAAAGAATATCTCTGAGCCATCTGAAAATGAACAATCGGTTGAAGAAAAAGTAGATGAAAAAATTCCAGATCAAGACTTAACCAATGAAGATTATCCAGAAGAAGCAATCGCAGAAATAGTGTCATTAATTATTGACGCTCGATCTAATGATGGAAATAGTTATCTTGGAGAAGTCACTTATGATCAAGGCGATACAGCACTTGATGCTTTATTAAAATTTGCCTCACAAAAAGGTGTCTCTGTTAAATTAGCTGAAGATAATAGCGGTGAGATTTTCGAAATTGATGGACACACTAATAACGAAGATGGTGGACAATGGATTTTATATATTGATGGTTACCGTTCAGTAAATAAACCAAGTTCTAATAAAATTGCTCCAAATACGACTGTACGTTACCATTACAAGATGAATACTGAATAGTAATAAAATAAAGCTTTTAGAAACCAATAATCAAAACTTACTAAAATGTAATGAGTCGATTATTGGTTTTTTTTGTAATATTCTAGTCTTGAGTTTGTAAAACATTCGTCATATACTAATACTTGTCGAAAAGAATTGGAGGTCCAGCATGTCAAGAAAATTGATATTAGCTGCCCTAAATTGTTTTACTTTCTGTTTAATGGTAGGTTGCTCGCTAATTGAGAAAACACCGTCTAATACACCGTTTAGTGACCAGGTGGATAATGAGATGGATAGTGAGCCCAATACATATATGACTTTAATCAAAAAAATTGATGCGAATAAAGACAATAAAACTAGCGATGTTTCCGATGTTGATGAAAATAGTGAAGTTAATGAAGCTAGTAAAGAATTAAGAATTGTCACAGAACGTTATAAATCAGGTACTTACACTGGTGAAGCAATGGGGCGTAATGGTATGATAAAAGCAACCGTTACAATCACAGAAGATGGCATTGAGGATATTGCTATTGCTCATAATGAAACTGAAACCGTCATTAGTGGACAGGATGAACAATTTTTATCAATGATCATTCAAACTAATAAAGTTAATGTTGATAATATTTCAGGAGCAACGATTACCTCGGAAGCTATTAAAGAAGCCGTAGCAATTGCTTTAACTGAAGCCAGATAAAAAATCCTATATCATACAAAGGATTTTTTATTTTGTATATGTTTTTAGGAGGATGGCAGTGAAGTTTCAATTGAAATTACCCGATATTATTTTAACGGCAGCATACACAGCTGTTTATTTCTTGATTACAGGTATTGCCGCAATGATCACCGTATTCATCATTCCGGGATATTCGTTTATTTTTATTCCAACACTGGTGGCATTACTCAGTGGGCCAATTTTTTACTTACTTGCTCTAAAAGTACCTAAATTTGGAGCGATAACGTTCATGGCTTCAATAATGGGGATATTTTATTTAGTAAGCGGTCGTTATCCTGTATCCATCTTTGTGAGCATTATCTTTGGACTCCTTGCAGATAAAGTAGCAGGTATCGGTAATTACCGTAGCAAGTCATTACTATTACTAAGTTATATTTTGTTTTCATTTAATAATATCGGACCAGTTCTTCCAATGTTCGTATTTCCAACATCTTATACAAAACATGTGGCAGGAACAGGTCAGAATTTAACGACTGCTCAAAAAACGCTGGAAACGATCACCAAAAATAGTGCGATTGCAGTTACTGCCACTATTTTAGTGACAGCAGTAATAGGTGCATTAGTGGGTCAGATGCTTGTCAATAAACACTTTAAGAAAGAAAATCATCAAAATGACGATTGATTTAAGAACGAAACTGTTTCTCTTACTTAGTGCACCGCTTTTGATGTTTGTCAACGTAACGATGTTTATTGAATGCTTAATTATATTTTTATACTGTAGTTTATTTTTAATGACTAAAGATTACAAATGGTTTGTTTTTTTCTTTGGCTTATATCTAATCCAAGTGGGACTTTATTATCTGTTACCAATGGTTTCATGGCCCCCGTTCATTAGCTTCACTTTCTCTTTTATTGCGATTGGTTTAAGGCAGATGATGCTCAGTATTATTAGTGGAGCTTTTTTACTAAAAACAACCTCAATCAGTGAATGGTTATTTTTACTGAATAAATGGCGTCTGCCTAAAGGGATGACGATTGCGGTAGCAGTCATGGTTCGTTTCGTATCAACAATTATCTACGATTATCAAATTATTAAACAGTCGATGGCGATTAGAGGAATTGATATCTCCATTATCGCAATGTTAAAACACCCATTGCGAACGTTTGAATATATGATTATGCCGATATTGATGAACACGAGCTTTACTGCACGCGATTTAACCATTTCAGTCTTAACCAAGGGTATAAATGGTTCAACTCGACCAACGTCATACCGCACTTACAATATGTCCATGCTTGATTGGTTACTAATAGCTCTAGTGATTGTATTATGGACTGGAGGGATACTGATATGAGGTTAATTAATATTCAAAACGGTACCTTTTCCTATCCAGATCAGTCTGAACATCAAATAGATATTGAGCAGTTGGAAATAAACCGAGGCGAAGCTGTAGTGCTTTGTGGAAATAGTGGTGGCGGAAAAAGCACCTTAACACATCTCTTAAATGGGATTAGTCCAGAATACATTGAAGGAAAAATAACAGGTACTTTCCAAGTCGATCAGTTAATAGCAGGTATGAATGGGTTAAATGATTATGTCGGCATTGTTGGTAGTGTCTTCCAAAATCCTCGCACCCAACACTTTACCTTAAATACAACCGATGAAATTGTTTTCCCATGTGAGAATATGGGATTGGCCAAAGAGGAAATAGAAAGTCGAGCCAGATGGGTTATTCAACTGTGTGGTATAGAACACCTACTAGATCGTCATATTTTTGATTTGTCAGGAGGTGAGAAGCAACTCATTGCTTTAGCGTCAACCTTGATGTTGAAACCAACCGTCTTAATTCTAGATGAAGTGACCAGTAACTTGGATCAAGAGACGATTGGTCGGGTTCAAGCCATTTTAAAAGAACTGAAAAAAGAAGGTGTCACTTTACTGATTGTTGATCACCGATTAGAGTGGACAGTTGGTCTAGTTGATCGCTATCTTCAAATATCAGATGCTAAAATCATTAACCAGTTTGATAAAGAAATGTTTACGGCACTCACACCAAAAGAGCTTAGAGATCTAGGACTTCGTAGTAATCGCTCCGTGTATTTAAATCAGTCAGAAGATATTAAGCAAGCTTCTCGCAATCCTGTTCTTAAAACTGAACATTTAACGATCGGTCATCATCAGCCTGTTCTTCAACAAATTGATGAGAATTTTAAGTATCATGAAGTAACAGCTATTGTAGGTGCTATCGGGACAGGGAAGACAACTTTAGGACATACTTTAGGTGGTCTACTCAAGCCTATCGAAGGACAAGTAACTTGGGATGGTCAGAAACAAAGCAGTAAAGATTTACTGAAAAAAGCCTTTATAGTCATGCAAGATGTCAACTATCAATTGTTTCATGACACTGTATGGAACGAAGTGAGTTTTAACAGTGATTCCCCGGAGTATGTCGAACGTTTATTAAATCAATTGAATTTATCTGAATTAAAGGAGCGTCACCCACAAACATTATCTGGTGGCGAGAAACAACGCGTTTTAATTGCGGCTGCTTTAGCTTCCAATAAACGTCTGTTGATTTTTGATGAACCGACAAGCGGATTTGATTTTGAAAATATGGAACGCTTTGGTAGTTTGTTAGAAGAATTGAAGAAGAAAGATATTATTATTATTGTAATCACTCATGATTTAGAATTAGCATCAGAGTGGTGTGACCGAGTGATTGATTTAACAATGTACAAATAAAAAAGCTAGAGGAAAAGGAGGGATTGTTATCACTTCCAAGAACTCTAGCTCTTTTAATTTTATAATCGATTTAATGCTTTAATGCGATTTTCAGTAGAAGGGTGAGTACTCCAAATGGAATCTCCCGTTTTCTTAAACGGATTATAGAAGTACATAGCACTCATTGATGAGTCCGCCACTTCACTGGGTTCCATCTGTGAAATTTTACGTAATGCATTAGCTAATGCTTGTGGATTCCGTGTCATCTCAGCGGCTGTCGCATCGGCTAAGTATTCACGGTTTCTAGACACCCATAATTGAATCAATGTACTAAAAGCCTGACCGAACATTAAAATTAATAAACCTAATAAGAAACCGATCATAGCTGCATTACCCGAATCAGAATCACGGCCACCACTTCTAGAAGACCTGTTTGCTCTGAAGCCTCCTGAACGGAATAAAACATGTCCAATTAGAACGAGAAAACTTCCAAGTGCAAAAGTTGTCACTTTTAGTCGTGAATCATAGTTTTGAATGTGAGCAATCTCATGGGCAATAACTCCTTCAGTTTCTGCCCGATTTAACTGTTCCATTAAGCCAGTTGTTAAAGCAACGCTTGCCTTCTTTGGTTCCATCCCCATAGCGAAGGCATTCGGTTGTTTGTCTTCAATAATGTAGACATCCGGTTCAGGGATTTGTTGCATCATCGCTAGTTGACTCACTATATTGTATGCTTGTTGTTCACTGATTGACTTGAAATTATCTTTAGTAATCTGTCTAGCATTAGACATTTTTAACATGGTACTGGGAGCGGCTTTTACTGAAATAAAAGTATAAAGCCCTCCACCAATCAATCCTAAAATAACACCAAGTAGGAAGTTATCAGCAAAGAGATAACCCACAATCGCCATAATGACACTGATGACTAGTATAAAGAACCCGACAATAAAAACTGTCTTTCGTTTATTTGAACGAATTTGTTCATACATTCCACTCACCTACTTAAAATTGGACATTTGGCACTTCACGTTTTGCTTCTGGAATTTCAAGGTATGTCATTTCATCAAAACCAAACATTCCGGCAATAAGATTATGTGGGACTGATTGTATTTTGTTGTTGTAGTTCATTACTGCGCGGTTATAAGATTGTCTGGAACCTGAAATTCGGTTTTCAGTATTCGTTAACTCTTCTTGTAGAGATAAGAAGTTTTGGTTGGCTTTTAAGTCTGGATAACTTTCAGATACTGCAAGTAAACGACTTAAAGCACCTGATAATTGGTCAGAAGCAGCTAGTTTTTCTTCATTTGTAGCGTTTTGGGGTAAATTAATTAACTGTTGACGTGCTTGTGTGACGCTTTCTAAGACTTCTTTTTCGTGTGATGCATATCCCTTAACAGTGTTTACTAAGTTCGGGACTAAATCGTTACGACGTTCTAATTCGACATCAATTTGTGCAAAAAATTGTTTTGCAGCGTTTCTTAATCGCACAAGATTGTTATACATGCCAAATAAGATGGCCACAATCGCAACAATAATAATAATTCCAATAATCCATTCCATAAAATCCACTCATCCTTTTCATTATAGTATTAACATTATATCACTGAATTTTTAAAAATAATAGCAGTTACAATTGGTCAGTGGTACAATCGTTATAGTGACTAAAAATATGAGCGAGTGATAAAAAGTGAAATCAAATATACAAAAAGGGTTAACAATCATCTTCGGCATGTGTATGATGGTCTTTCTTATATGGTTTATTTTTAATGAACCAAAAGATCATACTATCGATCAAGTCTATTTAAGTGACATCTTAGATACAGATGAATATATACCAACATTGGATGAAGTCATTGAAAAACTAGGCCACACCCCATCTTATGAAGAAGTAAAAAGTACATACGATACGGGGGTAGCTGAGCTACACTCAAATAAACTTTTACCTTTTGAATCAGAGTTAGTTACAATTGAAGATTCAGAAGATTTGCAGGCCATTAAAAGAGTTTATTATGACTATATCGTGACAGGAATATCGCCTAGAGAGCCGGAATATTATTTAGATAAAAATCAGACGTTTACGGTTAATCATCAGAAATATCACATCAATACCCTAACAGAATCTTTATTTGTGACAGAACCTGGATTTACACATTTCGTAGAAGGGATTGATGCGGGTTATTTTCAAGTTACTCATCAAAGTGAAGAATTAACTAAAGTTGAAGGTTTGATCAAAATGACCGAAGATAAGACCGTTGATGAAGTTCTGCGGGCCGTTAATGAATTAGAATCAACTCTAGGTTCAAATACCGTTCAAACATTGGTTGAAGTTGTTGATGAAGAGACCTTGATTAATGAACCGAGTGAATTTACTGAGCATGAAGAGCTTTATCGATATCAAGATGGTGGCGGTTATCAATTCATTATTGATTCATATAATGAGTATCGCTACTTGCATCCACACTTGTCACCTTATATTCAGTCGACTTATGCTAATGATGAATTGCAATTAATCAAAGGAACTATCATTGAATGGCAAGGGTTTGTGGATAGTGAAGTAAGTCTTAAAGAAGAAGAAAAATTAACAATTGGCGAAAACACATGGACACTAAAACCTCAGGAAGACCAAGAAACTATCGAAGTAGAATAAATAGATGATAACATTAAGATTAAAGATTTAAAAGACTTCATATTTTGAAGTCTTTTTTGTTAAAATATAAACAAATACATAATCATGTAGAGAGGTGTTGTGAATGAATAAAAAGAGATGGTTAATTATAAGTTTGGCGATATTATTAGTCCTTATTTCGGGAATTACATCAATCGGATTGACCACGGAATCAGATGGAGATACTCAGACGGCAATGGATCGATTCAATCCGTATTCAATGATCTTAGGCAATCAAGAACCAAGGCCGGAAGTTATTGAACAGGGAAACACTGATGAACAAATTTTAGTTATTCCAATTAAAGGTCAAATTGGCGTCGATGCAGGTGAGTATAACCATGAAGCTATTTTAAGTGCTATTGAACAAGCCAGCCAAGATGAATCCATAAAAGCAGTATTGTTAGATATTGATACCGGCGGTGGTGCAGTGTACCATACGCATGAAGTTTATAACGCAATTATGGAAATGAAAGAAGAACGTGGCATCCCAGTGATGGCCTCAATGGGATCAATGGCAGCAAGTGGTGGGTATTACATTGCGATGGCTGCTGATGAAGTCTATGCTTCAGATAATACGATTACTGGATCAATCGGTGTGATCATGGGAAATTATGATGTAAGTGAATTGATGGAAGAGTATGGGATTAAACAAAACACCATTAAATCTGGTGAGATGAAAGATATCATGTCATTAACGCGTGAAATGACAGATGATGAACGAGAAGTTTTACAAAACTATGTCGATGAAGCTTTCGGTGTTTTCTTAGAAGTTGTTGAAAAAGGTCGACCTGAATTAAGTAAAGATCGTATCGAGACGTTAGCAGATGGTCGTATTTATAGTGGTAACCAGGCTTATAATGAAGGGTTAGTGGATGAGCTTGGGTATTTCCAAGATGCACTTGGAGCGTTGAGAGAACAAGAAGGGCTAGAAGAAGCTCAAGTTTTCCAATATGTGGTGGAAGACCCATTCGATATTTTTGCCGGTTTCCCATTTGCTAAAAATAATAAGCCATTTGGTGATGTACCGTCGCTAATTCAAGATATTGAACAAGCACAAGAGATTACAATTGAATACAGATGGAAAGGAGCGCCAGCTTATGGAAAATAAATTAGGGATGTCATTCTTTATGGATGAGCTAAAGCATTACCGATTACCTAAAGCTTTCTTAGCTGGTTTCTGGATTCGTACCTTGGCTTTTGCAATTGACTGGGTAATCATTACAGCTATTCAAAGTATTCTCCTCAATTTAACGTTGTACCGTTTTATCGGATTACACTTAGCAGATTCTTTTATAGTTACATTAATAGAGTTGTTAATATTTGTTAGTTACTTTTATTTAACTACCCGTTACTTAAAAGGACAAACACCAGGTAAATTATTGTGTGGCATCAGAGTCTTTCCGCTTAATTATGAAGAAGAATCTTTAAATCAGTTTTATATTATGCGCGAACTGATTGGTAAAGTCATCTTTTTTTATTTCCCATATATAGCTGTGCTCCTTGTATTTTCGTACAAAAAACAACATATATTGGATATGTTGGTAGATAGTGTAGTGATTCGTGAAAATCAAATAGAAGAAATTAGAACTTATTTCGAACGTGGTTTTAGTGAGGACAATCAAACGATAGGAGATAACAATGAGTTATTCAGATAAAATAAAAGAAAAAGCAGCTCGCGCCGTTGAAAATTCAGAGTACATGAAAATGGCACGCAAAGAGAAAAAGAGAGATGAAGATGTCTTAAAATTAGTTGCTGCTGGGACGATCAGTTTAATTATTGGTGGTTTAGTCAGTATCTGGAAAATTAAAAGTGATGATAAATAAGAATAAGCCAGTGAGTGTTGCTTATGTCGACACTCATTAGTTGATAGAAGCAGTATTCATTTTAATGCTAATCTTTAATGAAGGATGACACAATGCCTATATTTTCAGGAACATTATTTTCAGAAGCACTCGATAAAAAAATAAAAATTAATGCTGTAATTCCAGCACCAGGACCAATCAAAGAAGCTAATGCCACTACAACAGCACCACTTAGGACACTATACTTACTTCATGGTTGGAATGGTAATGAAGATGACTGGATACATTACACATCGATCTTAGAGCTGGCTGAACAACATAACCTAGCTGTTATTATGCCAGATGGCGAAAACAGTTTTTACTCGAATCATGTGAATGGTGCGCAATATGAAGTGTTTTATGCGAAAGAATTAATTGAACAAACTCGATTCTTATTCCCATTGTCAACCAAAAAGGTTGATACTTTTATTGGTGGACTTTCGATGGGTGGCTACGGGGCACTTAAATTAGGTTATAAGTATAGCGAACAATTTGGTAAAATTATTGCCTTGTCGAGTCGAATCTTGCACAAAAATGAAAAATACACACGTGATAATTTGGGAACTCAGCATATTAATGACAACTTGATGCACAAGTTTGGTATTAAATCATTTAATGAACTCAGTTCAGAGTATGACATATATGATTTAATTAAACATTCGCAAAACCATCCAGATTTATTCTTAGCCTGTGGTGAAGAGGATTTTTTATATAATGAAAATAAAGATTTGCACAACTGGTTAATGAGTCAAGGTGTGAATCATCAATTTCAAACAAGCTCTGGCGATCACTCGTGGTCATACTGGCGTCAAATGATTTATCCGGCGATTGACTGGTTATTAAAAAAATAAAGGTGGAGATTATAAATGGAATTTAAACATGAAGATGGACAAATTGTAAAAGAACAGGACGGCAAAGCGGTTGGTATGATTAAGTACCGTAAACTTGATGAACAAACTTTAGAGGCTTATTCAACATTTGTTGATGAATCTCAGCGTGGTAAAGGCCTTGCGCGAAAACTAGTAGACGAACTTGTTGAGAAAGCAAAAAATAATGATATGAAAATTAAACCAACATGCTCTTATGTTGTAAATTTATTTGAAAAAGAACATGACACTTATAAAGATATTATGAAATAATCGATATATTTTTGGAAGTGTTACTATCTCACATAAGTAATCTATATAATTCTTTAGAAAAAGTCTTGACATATCACTGTGGCCATTATACAATACAAATTGTGTTCAAAAAAATTTGGCCCCTTGGTCAAGTGGTTAAGACATCGCCCTTTCACGGCGGTATCACGGGTTCGAATCCCGTAGGGGTCATAAATGGAGAGATAGCGAAGTGGCTAAACGCGACGGACTGTAAATCCGTTCCTTCGGGTTCGAAGGTTCGAATCCTTCTCTCTCCATTTATTGGGCTATCGCCAAGCGGTAAGGCAACGGTTTTTGGTACCGTCATTCCTAGGTTCGAATCCTAGTAGCCCAGTATTAAAGCTATGTGCATCTGTCACATAGCTTTTTTTGTATCCAAAAACAGAATGCTTCTTCTTTCGCTAACTTTTCTGTTTTTTATTAAATGACACTTATGAAGTTTGGCTTTCATAAGCGATGGTATCGTTCTAAACCTAAAGTACGGGTCTTAGGACTAATAAGCTGCAAACTGATTGTAATCGATTATTTTACAATAATCTTTTTATGTTATAATAATGATACTTATTTGGAAAATGGAGGTGTGCTTATGCCGTTTGAATTATCAATGGACTCCCTTATCTCTTGGACAACGGCAAGTAACATAATTGATATCGTCATTGTTTCTTTTTTAATATATCAATTGATTAAAATTATCAGAGGCACGCGAATTAATGAATTACTTAACGGAATATTTATCGTTTTAATTGTCAAAGTCGCAAGTTCTCTTTTAAATTTACAAACGACTGAATATATCATTGATTTTATTATTCAATGGTCAGCCTTAGCTTTAATCATTATCTTCCAACCTGAACTTAGAAGAGGATTAGAGCACTTAGGTAGAGGATCGATTTTTGGCAAACGAAAAGCAGTTAACCCGAGTGAAAAAATGGTAACCGACCTAGCATCCGCGATTAAATACATGAGTAAACGTCGAATCGGTACACTCATTTCAATTGAACAAGAATCAGCATTAGATGAATACGTTGATACTGGCATTCCGATTAATGCAGATATTTCAAAAGAGTTATTAATTAATATTTTCATACCTAATACACCGCTGCATGATGGGGCGATGATTATTAAAGATTTTAAAATTGCTTCAGCGGCGAGTTATTTACCATTATCAGAAAGTCCAGCGATTCCTAAACGTTTCGGTACCAGACACCGAGCGGCTATTGGGCTGTCTGAGCAAACCGATGCCATCACATTAATTGTTTCTGAAGAAACAGGAGAAATTAGTGTATCGCATAAAGGTAATATTATGAATGATATTACAGCTGAAGAGATGGTTGATTACTTAGAGGTTCATTTTGAAAGTAATGAAGATAAAGAAGAAGAGAGCTTCTTGACTCAACTAATGGATAAGGTTTTTAAAGGAGAATCAGAAGAATGAAATGGAATGTTGATAATCCTTTATTAATGAAAATAATTGCAGTCATTTTAGCGATTAGTATGTTTTTATTCGTTTCTAGTGAAAACAGTCGACTAGGATCAAGTTCACAAAGTTCGAATCATACGATTACCGAAGTGTTAACGAATATTGCGGTGACCAGTAATGTTGATGAAGAGCAATACTATGTTTCTGGGATTCCTGATGCGGTATCTCTTCGCATAGATGGACCACAACCGTTAGTTGCTCAAACAATGATTACTCAAAACTTTAATATTACAACTCCTGACTTGAATGAATTAGGTCCGGGTGAGCATCGTATTAATTTAGTTGCTGAAGGGTTATCTAGCGAACTTGACTATAACATTAGTCCTAGTGAAGCAACGGTCCGTATCGAAGAAAGAAAGACTGCTGAATTTGATGTTGAATTAGAATTTGATGAAAATGAGTTTATTGCATCAGGTTATGAATTAACAGATATGGAAGCTTCTCACGATACAGTATCTGTCTCTGGTGCTGAAAGTACGATTAATGAAATTGATGAAGTGAAAGCGATTGTTCAACCGAACGCAACTAACATCGCAAGTAACATCTCAACAGTTGGCAAACTAGTTGTCTTAAATAGTCATGAAGAACCATTGAATGTAAGCATTGAACCAACACAAATTGAAGTTCGTATACGAGTAGAAAGTCAAAAAATTGAATTACCAATTGAACTCATTGGTGTTGGTAACGAACCAGAAGGCTATGAATATGAGTTAGCGCTACGTAGTGATCAACCAGAAACCATTGAAGTGGCTGGCAATTATGAGGCCATTAAAGATTTAGATAGCTTTGAAATACCGATTGATTTATCAGGTGTGACTCGCTCAACAACTAGAACAGTACCAATCGTGTTGCCTGACGAAATTAACGAAGCGAATATCGATGAAGTTAATGTGAGAATTAATGTAACTAGTAAAAATGAAGAAGATGAAGAATAAAGGAGTACAATCATGGGTAAGTATTTTGGAACTGATGGCGTAAGAGGCGTCGCAAATAAAGAATTAACACCAGAATTAGCTTTTAAATTAGGTCGTTTTGGAGCAATTGTTTTATCCAAACATATTGAAGAAGACAAACCAGAAGTATTAGTAGGAAGGGATACACGAGTAAGCGGACGTATGTTAGAATATGCTCTTGTAGCAGGATTATTATCTGCGGGAGCGGAAGTTATGCGACTTGGTGTTATTCCGACTCCGGGGGTTTCCTATTTAGCACGAAGTCAAAATGCTGCAGCGGGAATTATGATTTCTGCATCACATAATCCGGCAGAAGACAATGGTATTAAATTCTTTGGTTCAGATGGATTTAAATTATCTGATGAACAAGAAGCTGAAATTGAAGCATTACTTGATAATGATGAAGATAATTATCCGCGACCAAGTGCGGAAGGATTGGGAACTTCAGAAGAGTTTAATGAAGGTTCATTAAAATATACGCAGTTCTTAACACAGACAATTTCCGACGATTTATCTGGCATTAAAGTCGTATTAGACGGCGCTAATGGTGCAACAAGTCCACTAATTAACCGTTTATTTGCAGATTTGGATACTGACTTTGATGTGATTGGCGTTTCACCAAATGGCTTAAACATTAATGATGGCTATGGAAGTACACATCCAGAAGCTCTAGCAAAACGTGTTGTGGAAACTGAGGCACAAGTTGGTTTAGCTTTCGATGGTGATGGAGATCGATTAATTGCTGTCGATGAAAATGGTGATATTGTTGATGGGGATAAGATTTTATATATTTGTGGTAAATACCTCGCTGATCAAGGGCGCTTAAAACAAAACACCATTGTTTCAACGGTAATGAGCAATATTGGATTTTATAAAGCAATTGAGAAGCATAATATTGAATCAGTAAAAACAGGTGTCGGTGACCGTTACGTGATGGAAGAAATGCGCAAAAATGGTTATAACTTGGGTGGCGAGCAATCTGGTCATATTATTTTCTTAGATCATCATACTACTGGCGATGGTTTATTATCAGGTATCCAATTGCTTCATGTTTTAAAACAAACAGGCAAAAAATTATCTGAATTAGCTAGCGAAGTAACAACCTATCCACAAAATTTAGAAAATATTCGTGTAACTAATAAACATACCGCGATGAATGATGAAGAAATTAAAGCAGTTATCAAAGAAGTGGAAGAAGAATTAGGAGATGAAGGACGCGTTTTAGTTCGCCCAAGCGGTACAGAAGCCCTAGTTCGCGTCATGGTTGAGGCACCAACAGATGAAGAAGTTGAAAAATATTGTACAAAAATCGCTAATGTTGTTAGGGAACGTGTGGGACAATAATAAAGACTAAGTAAATATACTGTAAATATTGACCATTGTTAATGTAAGTTTGCCTATTAACAATGGTTTTTATTACTTTTTAGATGACATTAAAATCATAAATTGTTATGCTTAGAGTAACTTGAATGATGATAAGGAGTAAAAACTATGTTTATTACGAAAGATTACCCAAACAGTATCGGGGATTATAAAAGAGAAGCCAAAGCGCAATTAACTGATCGTTGGAAAAGCGTTATTTTCCTTAACTTGATTCCCATTATTGCTTATGTAGGATATGAGCTCATTAATAGTCAATTCGCAACAACGGTCGAAAATGGCGACAATACCTCTTTTTTTGTGGATTTGTTTGTTTCAACAGGAGGTTCATCATTGGTGTTTGATTTATTAATTTACTTTTTTACCACAGGTGTCATGTTTGCAACAGTAGACTTTGTCACTAAGCGCGATTATAAAATCCGCCCTCTAGAAGATGCTTTACAAATTTTTAAAGATTACGAGGCTATTTATTTCATAAAAGTTTATTTGTTACAAATGTTGTACACGTTCTTATGGTTCCTGTTATTTATTATTCCAGGTTTAATTAAGCGATTATCATACTCACAAACGGAATTAGTATATAAAGATTACAAAGAATTAGGAAAAGAATTGACCGCTAACGAAGCGATTACGATTAGCCGTCAAATGATGGATGGGCACAAGATGGAATTATTTATCTTATACCTAAGTTTCATCGGCTGGTATTTATTGCAGTTAGTGACATTTGGTCTATCAATGTTCTATTCAACACCATACATAAATACAACGAAAGCAGTGTTCTATCGTAAAATTTCTTTAGAATATTTTGAAAGAGAAGGGATTACCAGAGAAATAGTTAATGAGGCCATTTAAATGATGGTTTATTAAACAGTAACGTGGTTTCAACTTGACCTATATAAAGAAGTCTATCAACTGCTTCGATGAACGAAACATACAAAAACTCTCCTAGCCACGTTATGTGACTTAGGAGAGTTTTATAATTTTTATTTAACTTTATCGTCTTCGATTACGAGTTACCAAGAAAATTCTTACTAAGTTTATGAAGGTTGTAATTGATGCCGCGACATAAGTTAAAGCTGCAGCGCGCAATACCTTTTTGGCTTGTTTTAGCTCTTGTTGATTTAGTAAGTTAGAGTTTTCCAACACAACCATTGCTCGTTTTGATGCGTTAAACTCTACTGGCAAAGTAACCAATTGGAAGAATAAGGCAAATGAAAATAGCAAAATACCTAAAGAAATTAAGAAGCTTCCGCTCTCACGTCCGATAAGTAAACCGAAAATAATAACCGGTAAAGCCGCTGTCTGTCCGAAGTTAGTTACTGGGACAAGCAAGTGACGCAGTCTTAACGGGATATAATCTTCTTTATCTTGTAGAGCATGCCCGGCCTCATGTGCCGCAACCCCAATAGCTGCGACCGACGTTGAATTTTTAGTTGATTCAGATAATCGTAATGTTTTTTCTTCAGCACTATAGTGGTCAGTTAGTTCCCCACGAATGCCTTCTAAACGAATATGTGATAGTCCATTCATATCAAGAATTCTACGACAAATCTCAGCTGCGGTACCTTGGTTGGCTGCTTTTACTTCGCTATATTTTGAAAAAGTTGACTTCATATACATGGAAGCCATACCTGAAATTGCCATTCCGATGAGAACTAAAAAGAAATAGGGATCATAATAAAATGGAAACATAATTAATCCTTTCGTTATGCTATGATAAATGTATTATAACAAAGGTGTATAGAATAAAAAGGAAAAAAGAACTAAAAATATTTGACTACATTATGAACTTTCTTATTCAATTAAAAATACGACAATGTATGGTAATATAAGTATAGTTGACGATTATGGAATGAAGAAATATTTCACAAATTACCTTTAGTAACTTTTTCGATCAACTACAAAAATGCTAAGGAGTTATTATGAAAGTTATTGCTATTGACACGTCTAACAAAGCTATGGCTGTCGCTTTAGCAGATAAAGGACAGATTGTAGCTGTTAAGAAAATAAATATTAAAAGAAACCACAGTATTCAACTGATGCCAACTATTGAAGAATTAGTTAAAGAAGTAAAATGGCAGCCTACAGATATCGAACGCATTGCTGTAGCAAATGGTCCGGGTAGTTATACGGGGGTCCGCATTGCTGTGACAACAGCTAAAGCATTGGCGTGGTCTTTAAAAGCTGATTTGATAACCTATTCTAGTTTGGAAAGTATGGTGTTAGGCCAGCCTTATATGCCTGACCAATTACTCGTTCCATTGTTTGATGCTCGTAGAGGGCATGTTTACACGGGTATGTATCGTTTGAATGCTGAGGGTAAGTTAACAACAGTTGTAGCAGATCGTCACATTGATTTTGAAAGTTGGATGGAAGAGCTCGTGGGTCATCATATGCCAGTTGTTTTTGTCGGTGAAGATGCTAATGGGTTTTCAAAAGAGATTGATGAGAATAAATCTCTAAAAACACTTGGTATTACGATAAGATCCGATGATTTACCGCAAGTTGAAGCGATGGCATTGGATGCGCCGAATCGAATGCCAGTAAGCAGTCATGACATGACACCAAACTATCTAAAATTGACGGAAGCTGAAGAAAATTGGATAAAAGATAATCCACACAGTAAACGGGGTCATTTAGTTGAAAAGGTTAAAGGAACAGATTAATCAATATGTTGGTTTGTTCATCAAGCCGAAACAAACACTTAGTGATAAAAGCAGATTAATATTAGAACAGTATATTTACTTGAATGGCAAACGTTACAGAATGAAAGTAGCTCATCCCTCAGACGCACCGATACTCGTGGAGTTACAAAAGTTATGTTATTCTCATGATGCTATTTGGTCTGAGGAGTTACTCTTTAATGAAATGAGTTATCATTCAAATTGTCTGTATCTGATTATGTATGATCGAGATTTGCCAATTGCTTTTATCGGTTCGTGGATTAAAGGTGATGAATGTCATGTTTCGAACATTGTCACTAGGCCATCCTATCAAAGACAGGGAATTGGGTATTGTTTACTTAGCCAAGTTGAACGCATTGCCAGGATGAGTGGTTGTCAGTATTATACCTTAGAGGTCCGTGTATCGAATATAAAAGCACAACGACTATATAAAACATATGGTTTTAAGCCAGTTGGTTATAAAACACGGTATTATTCGAATGATTTGGAAGATGCTGTTGATATGACAAAGAGGTTAAACGAATGAAGTCCAGCTCCAAAATAAAAATTAGACAATTGAAAAATATAATAGCCAAAGCAGAATTGTTATATCAAACTGCTGAACGATCATTTGTTGATGGATCACCATGGACATTGGTTCAATTTGAATCTTTGTTAACACAGCCATATATTGAAGTTCATGTGGCCGAAGTTGCTGAAGATGATGTTGAAGACCAAAGTAAAACCGATAAAAATGAAGTTGTAGGCTTACTGGTTAGTATCATAACTGAGGGAGAATCCGAAATATTTATGATAGGTGTCGCTGAATCGTATCAAAACCAGTCAATCGGTACACGCTTATTTGATGACTTTAAGAAATATTTAGCAAAAAATGCAGTTAATACGATTTACTTAGAAGTCAGAGAATCGAATGAAGCGGCACAAAGGTTTTATAAAAGTCATGGATTTAAGTTGGAAGGCGTACGCAGAAAATACTATTCTAAACCGACTGAAGATGCACTTGTATTAAAATATAAAGAATGAAAGAGAGAAATGCATGTTAATTTTAGCAATTGAAACAAGCTGTGATGAAACTAGTGCAGCAGTGATTAAAGATGGCACAACCATACTATCCAATGTTGTAGCATCACAAATTAATAGCCATCAACGTTTCGGTGGAGTGGTTCCTGAAGTTGCCAGTCGTCACCACGTTGAATACATTACGATGATTATTGAAGAGGCAATGCAAGAAGCAGATGTTACCTTTGCTGACTTGCATGCGGTTGCTGTGACAGAAGGTCCTGGGTTAGTGGGAGCACTTTTAATCGGAGTGAGCGCAGCGAAAGCCATTGCCTTTGCGCATAACTTACCACTCATTCCGGTTAATCATATGGCTGGTCATATCTATGCAAATCAGTTAATTGAACCACTACAGTTCCCGTTACTTGCGTTAATTGTCAGTGGGGGTCATACAGAACTGGTCTATATGGCTGAAGACGGTGATTATGAGATTATCGGTGAAACAAGAGATGATGCAGCTGGCGAAGCTTATGATAAAATAGGTCGTGTGCTTGGCGTACCGTACCCAGGCGGAAAGCATATCGATGAGATGGCTCACAACGGAGAAGACACTTTTAATTTCCCTAGAGCGATGATTCAAGAAGATAACTATGATTTTAGTTTTAGTGGTTTAAAGTCAGCCTTTATCAATACGGTTCATAATGCAAACCAAAAAGGGGAAACGTTAGATGAAAATAATCTCGCTGCTAGTTTCCAAGCTGCAGTTATTGAAGTGTTAGTTGAAAAAACGATTCGTGCTATCAAGGAATATGATGTGAAGCAGTTAGTTTTAGCAGGTGGTGTCGCAGCCAACAGTGGTTTAAGAAAGACATTGAAAGAAAGCATTGAAAAAGAATGTCCAGCTATTGATTTATTAATTCCACCATTATCCTTATGTGGTGATAATGCCGCGATGATCGGGGCTGCTGCATTTATTGAAGATCAAAAACAAAATTACTCCGGGATGGATCTAAATGCCCACCCCGGTTTAACGCTATAAAAAAGAGACGGAGAACCTAATAACTCAAGCAATATGTTTAAATAACACATATTGCTTAGGGTTATCAGAAACTCCGTCTTTTAATAGTTATTATATAAATTAATGTCCATCTGCAAAGCTAACTTTGTTGCCTTTTAATGAATTAATACGGCAGATTGAATAAACATCAATACCTGCATCTTCTAACGCTCCGCGTCCTTCTTGGAACGATTTTTCAACACAGATACCAACACCGGCAACTTTTCCTCCAGCTTGCTTAACTAAATCAACCAAACCTAAAGATGCTTCGCCACGAGCTAAGAAGTCATCAATAATTAATACATTATCATCTTCATTTAAGTATTCTTTTGAAATAATAACACGACTGGTTTTATTTTTAGTAAAACTATGCACATCCGTTGCATAATGCGCTTGCTTTTTCAAAGTAGAAGGTTCCGTTTTCTTAGCAAATAACATGGGAACTTCAAAAGCCGCTGCAGTCATAATAGCTGGGGCAATACCCGATGCCTCAATAGTAAAAACTTTTGTAATACCTTTATCTTTAAAATAACTATAAAACTCTTTCACGATTTCTTTCATGACTTTTGGATCGATTTGATGGTTTAAGAATGAATCAATCTTCAAAATCGACTCTTCTAACACAACACCATCTTTTATAATCCGATCTTTAAGCATGCTCATCCCATCACTCCTAGTAAAATTTATCTTATTATACGAATAAATATAGTCTTATTCAAGAAATTGTTCGCTTTATTAAGAAGTTCTAAGAATTTAGCTCATCTAATTCTAAATGTAAGCTTTCCCATTCTTCCATCAGCGTCAGCTGTTTTGATTCAATAACTTGATGTTTTTTTGATAACTCGGCTAATTTCTCTGAATCCGAGTATAGTTCGGTATCATTGAGTGATTCTGATAATTTCATGAGTTTTTCGTCAATCACTTCTAAGTCATCTTCAATTGTTTCAATGTGTCTTTTGAGTTTACGTACTTTTTTCTGTTTTTCTTTTAAAGCTTGACGGTCTAACGTTGCTTCTTGAACGGAGGGTGCTTTATCTTTAACCTGCTCTTTAGTGGATGAAGATTCGTTATATTCAGATTTTGCTTTTTTTAAAATACGCAATTCTTCTTTTTTCTGTAAGTAGTAGTCATAATTTCCAAGATATAGCGTGGCACCATCTTTATTAACTTCAATCACTTTTGTTGCCATACGGTTAATAAAATAACGGTCGTGTGATACAAAGAGAAGGGTACCATCAAAGTCGATTAGTGCATTTTCTAAAACTTCTTTTGAATCGATATCTAAGTGGTTGGTCGGCTCATCAAGGACTAAAAAGTTATTTTTTTCTAAAGCAAGCTTAGCCAATGCTACGCGTGCACGTTCGCCACCACTGAGCGAATGGATACTTTTTTCTACGTCTTCACCGCTAAAGAGAAAACTACCGAGTAATGTTCTGATATTTACTTCAGGTAACGTTGGATGTTCATCCCATAATTCATTTAGCACACTTTTATTTTGGTCGAGATGCTGTTGTTCCTGGTCATAATAACCAACATCTACTTTTGTTCCGTACTTAACGTCTCCAGATATTGGAGGGATCATATCCACAAGCGTTTTGATTAAGGTGGATTTACCAACACCGTTTGGGCCAACTAAGGCAATGGCATCTTCTTTTCGAATGTCTAAATTAATCGGACCAGAAAGCACACGTTTGTCGTAGCCGATATATAAATCATCAGACTGAACAACAATATCTCCGGATGTTTGTTTTGTGTAAAATGAAAAGTGGGCAGATTGTTCATCATCTTGCGGTTTTTCTATACGGTCCATTTTTTGAAGTTGCTTTCGTCTTGCCTGAGCTCGCTTAGTTGTAGAAGCACGAACAATATTTTTTTGAACAAAATCTTCTAAATCAGAAATTTTCTTCTGTTGTTTTTCGTAGTCTCGCCACTGTTTTTTAATCAGCTCGGCTTTCTCTTTTAAGTAATTAGAATAATTCCCTGTAAAGTGGAGCATATTTCCCATACTGATTTCATATATTTCATTTACAACGCTATCTAAGAAATAACGGTCGTGAGATACCATCAACAAAGCACCCGGATAGTTTTTTAAATACGTTTCTAACCAGGTGAGAGTTTCGATATCTAAGTGGTTGGTCGGCTCATCTAAAATAAGTAGATCTTTCTTTTCAAGTAAAAGCTTAGCAAGAGCCAGACGTGTTTTTTGGCCACCCGATAGTTGATTAATCGGGATATGATGATCTTCTTCGTAGAACTTAAAGCCGTGCAAGACCATTTTAATTTCACTCATATAACTGTAACCATCGAGTTTGGTGAATTCAGCTTGCATTTGGTCATATTTTTGAAGAAGTTCTTTGGTTTCGTCTTCATCAGCACCGTCTAATTCACTAATCGCTACTTCCATTTGTCGTAACTGTTTTTCAAGTTCAATAACATAGTCAAAGACACTGAGCATTTCTTCTAAAATTGTTCTATCTGAAGTTAGTCCGGTATGTTGATCTAAGAAACCTATTGTTAAACCCTTTTGTTTTGATACACGCCCTTCATCCGGGTCTTCAAGACCAGCTAGGATGTGTAAGATGGTAGACTTACCAGCACCATTACGCCCAACGAGGCCAATTCTAGCATGTGATTTAATTTCTAAGTTAATTTGATCGAATAAAATATCCGCACCGAAGTGTCGTGCGATTTTTTGTGCTTGTAGTAAAATCATCTGTATTCTTCCTTATCTCATGATTCTTTTAGCTTAACACAAATGGTCCTGATTTGATGATAAAACATTGATTCGTGAAATGGTTGTCAAGAATTCGTTATACAAATTTGTTATATGTTCGTTTATTTAGACATTTAACTTTTAAAATAATATAAATGTTGTTATAATCTTATTGACATTGTGAATTAATTAGTATGAAAGGAGTCATATCATTGGTTAAACAAAAGAAAATCCCAAAAGCAACGGCAAGGCGTTTACCTCTTTATCATAGATATTTTACCCATCTTTATGAGATTGGAACTAAACGTATCTCTTCAGCACAATTAAGTGAAACGATGAAAATTGATAGTGCAACGATTAGACGTGATTTTTCTTATTTTGGAGCATTAGGTAAGAGAGGATACGGTTATGATGTTGAAACATTAATGAACTTTTTTAAAGATCAATTAAGTCAAGAAAAATTAACAAATATTGCTTTAGTTGGAATAGGAAACTTAGGACAAGCCCTACTTAACTATAACTTCCGTAAAGACAATAACATTCGTATTAGTGCTGGATTTGATATTGATGATAATATTGTCGGCACAATAAAAGAGAATGTACCAATCTATCATGTTGACGATCTTGTTAATCAAATTGATGATCAACAAATTGATGTTGCCATTTTGACCGTACCAATTGATACAGCACAAGAGATGACAGATCGTTTAGTCGATGGTGGAATTAAAGGAATCTTAAACTTTACTCCCCTACGATTAACCGTACCGAAAAATGTTCGTGTTCATAATGTTGATTTAACAAATGAACTTCAAGCCTTGGTTTACTTCATTGATCACTATGGTCAAGAAGAAGGACAACAAGATAATAATTTTGATTTAGATGATGAATAACATACCTTATGATTATTTCTGGTTTATAATGTAATTATATAGTTACTTTAAATGTTTAAATTGCTAGGATTGTCTCTAGTGTCAATAATCATTCGGTTTTTAATTTTCTAAAGAAATAATTAATGAGATATACAGTAAAACGTTACAACCACCATTAGGAGTTGTAACGCTTTTTTGTTTTTAAATTTTATTAAACAAATTTTAAAATAACATAAGGAATAATAAAAAGATTACGCTGGAACTAAATAAAAAACTTCCTTTCAAGGGAAGTTTTTACATCATAAGGTTTAAAATAGTTGCCAATAGGTTCATTCCCATATGAGCTAAAATCGGTGTCCAGATTGAGTTAGTCTTGTAATAAACGTAGCTAAATACTAAACCCATCATTGCATAAGTTAAAATCATACCATCAAAGTGAACAAAAGCAAAGAGCAGTGAACTGATAACTGCACCGCCAATCCATCCGATTTTGTCGACTAATATACCATTAATAGCTTTTCGAAAGACAAACTCTTCAATAAATGGAGCAGTAAAGATAGGAAGTAATAAAAAGATAGGCTCTCCGCTCACAACCTGCATAATTGATTCCGTATTAGCTGATACAGATGGCTCGCCAAAAATTAAAATTTCAATAAAGACAATAGCAACTTGTGATAAATAAGCTAACGCCATCCCTAGAAGACCCCATTTAATAATTTGAGAAATGGAAGACGGGTTTCTTTCAAAATCATAAACGATATTGTATCTATTGTTAATCCATAAAGCAACAAACACACCTAAAACATTGACGCCTACCATAGCTGAAATGGCAATCGATGGCGCAAAGTTTGTCAAAGCAAGAACAGCAAGGGCACCAAAAATTTGCACAGCAAGAAAAGTAATAATGATAAAAATTGAGCCTTTAAGATTTGATTTTCTATTTTCCATATAATTCCTACTTTCATCTTCTACCTTCCTTTTAATTTATCACAAATCAACGTCAGATGCTATCTACTTGAGCTAGAGCTTAAGTTTTCACAGAATCTTCATGCGGATAACTTGAAAGATTCAAAATGATTAATTATACTTAGAGATGGATTAGCACTCGAGGTGTCCGACTGCTAATTTATAAACTAATATATTTAAAATGATAATATATTTGGAGGTATAAGAATGTTAAAACCATTAAGTAACCGAGTAATACTAAAAGTTGCTGAGAAAGAAGAAACCACTGCGAGCGGTTTTGTATTACCTGATTCAGTTAAAGATACGCCACAAACAGGTGAAGTAGTGGCTGTTGGTAATGGTGTTTTATTACCAGATGGATCACGTGCTGAAATGGACGTCCAAGTTGGCGATCAAGTTATTTTTGAAAAACAAGCTGGTTCAGAAGTGAAGTACGATGGTCAAGAGTACCTAGTCTTAAAAGACACAGAGATTATTGCTATTGTTGAATAAATAGCTCTATACTAAAAATTTAAGAAAGGTGATTATTAAATTATGGCAAAAGATATTAAATTTTCTGAAGACGCACGCCGCGCAATGTTGGCTGGTGTCGATAAATTAGCAAATACTGTTAAAGTAACTTTAGGTCCAAAAGGCCGTAACGTTATTTTAGATCAAGATTTCGGAGCACCAACGATTACGAACGATGGTGTAACGATTGCTCGTGAAATTGAATTAGAAGATAAATTTGAAAACATGGGTGCACAATTAGTTGTTGAAGTAGCAAGTAAAACAAACGATATTGCTGGGGACGGTACAACCACTGCAACAGTTCTTGCACAAGCGATTGTTAATGAAGGAATGAAAAACGTTGCCGCAGGTGCTAACCCAGTTGGTATTCGCCGTGGGATTGAAAAAGCAACAAAACGTGCAGTTGAATCATTAAAAAATATTTCGACAGATGTTTCAGATTCAGAATCGATTTCACAAATTGCATCTATTTCTTCGGGAGATAAAGAAGTTGGTCGTTTCGTAGCTGACGCAATGGACCGCGTAGGTAGCGACGGTGTGATTACGATTGAAGAGTCTCGAGGAATCGAAACGGAGCTTGATGTAGTTGAAGGAATGCAGTTTGAGCGTGGTTATTTATCACAATATATGGTGACAGATAATGAAAAAATGGAAGCTCACTTAGATAATCCTTACATCTTAATTACAGATAAGAAAATCTCTAACGTTCAAGATGTATTGCCCCTACTAGAAAATATTATGCAACAAAATCGTCCATTACTAATTATTGCTGACGATATTGATGGTGAAGCATTACCAACGTTAGTATTAAATAAAATTCGCGGTACCTTAGATGTCACTGCAGTGAAAGCCCCAGGATTTGGTGATCGTCGTAAAGGCATGTTAGAAGATATTGCGATTTTAACTGGTGGGACAGTGATTACAGACGACTTAGGTTTAAGCCTATCTGATGCTACGGTAGAAGACCTAGGTGTTGCAAGTAAAGCAGTTGTCACAAAAGATGATACAACAATTGTAGAAGGTGCTGGCGAAAAATCACAAATCGAAGATCGTGTGACAATGTTACGCAAACAAGCTGAAGACACAAACTCAGACTTCGACCGTGAAAAATTACAAGAACGTATTGCAAAATTAGCTGGTGGTGTGGCAGTTATTAAAGTTGGTGCACCAACAGAAACCGAAATTAAAGAACGTAAATTACGTATTGAAGATGCACTAAATGCGTCTCGTGCAGCTGTTGCTGAAGGTATCGTAGCTGGTGGCGGTACAGCTTATATTAATATCTTAGATGACTTGAAAGCTTTAGAAGCGGAAGATGATGATGAGACAACAGGTATTAATATTGTTATCCGTGCTTTAGAAGCCCCAGTTCGCCAAATCGCTCAGAACGCAGGTATTGATGGTAGCGTGATTGTAGAACGTCTAAAAGATGTTGAATTAGGTATCGGCTTTAACGCTGCAACAGGCGAAATGGTAAACATGGTAGATGCGGGTATTATCGATCCAACTCGCGTAACTCGTTCAGCTTTACAAAATGCTGCCTCAATTGCTGCTTTATTATTAACCTCAGAAGCTGCTGTAGCAGTCATTCCGGGTGAAGATGATAATGCAGGAGCAGGCTTGAACCCTGGTATGGGTGGCATGGGCGGTATGATGTAATTAATCTGTCATATCTTGTTCAAAGATAAAAAAATAACGAGAAAGCACGTCCTAAAAATAGGACGTGCTTTTTTGTATGGATATTTTTAGATAGAAAAAACTTTTTAAGGTTTCATTCTTAGCTGAAAATACTTAGGAAATAGTTAATAGAACGTTGCTCTTTAAAATAATGGCGCTCCGAAGAATTGAGTGACATAAAGATATTCACCATCATAATCCACCCCAATTCCTATTTCAGTAAAGTTTTCATTAATAATATTTTGATAATGCCCTTCACTATCCACCCATCCATCAAAAATCATTTCAGCCATAAAAGCATCTGACCGATGATAAGTAGCCATCCCAAGATTTTCGCCAATATATTGGTAATCGTAGTTCGGTGAGTCATTAGAATCAGTTAAGACAGTAAATGGATCTTGGCCATTTGGTCGCGTATGAGAAAAGGTTGAAATGGTTTCGTTCGCACGAACATCACCGGCTAATTCTAATTCTGGATTGATCGTTAATCTGTGTAAACCTTTTGTGGCGCGTAGATCATTCGTTAACTCTAAAACATAATCCTTAATAAGTTGTTCATCAATTTGAGATTCATTTAGTTTTGAAGTTGCTGTGTTACCGTGTTTGGATATATTCTCTGTATGATGTGGCTCAACACGTTTTGAAATCACTGACATAAAAGGCACACGATTAAACCAGTCATGATGGTGCCAACGTTGGGATGTGACTGGTAGATAATCCATGATACCATCTAAAGCATATCCAAAAATGGTACCTGAAGCAATTTGAGAAACAGCTAACCAATAGCCAAATATAATAGGAATTAAAATTTTTATGAATGTTTTGGTAAATCTCATACTAACACCTCCTCAGTGTTCCATTCATTAATCAAACTTCATTTTAACAGATTATTCTCTTAAACGAATAGGTAAAAGGTCTGATTATAAAAATCATCCTAATTTTTGATATACTATTTAATGTAGTCTATTGAATATGAAAGGAATGAGCTATTTGAAAAGCCCAATACTTAAGTTAAATAATTTGCATTATGAAGTGGAAAACAAAAAGATTATTGAAGACATTAATTTTACCGTCGATAAAGGTGAAATTGTCACGATTATCGGTCCATCCGGAAGTGGGAAGAGTACACTACTTAAATTAGTAGGCAGTTTAATTCTACCAACTAAAGGTGAGGTCCTTTATGCAGGTAAAAATATTTATGATATCAAAATGACAGAATATCGCCAAGAAGTCTCCTACTTTTTCCAAAATGCATTACTCTTTGGTGAAACAGTAGAAGATAACCTAAGATACCCGTATGAGATTCGTTCAGAAACATTTAATCAAACCAAAGCCGAAGAAATGTTAGAAAATTTGCAACTTGATAAATCTATTCTTACAAAATCAATTAATTCTATATCCGGCGGTGAGAAACAACGAGTAGCTTTAGTGAGAAACTTACTCTATCAACCTAAAGTACTTTTATTAGATGAGATTACGAGTTCTTTAGATGCCCAAAATAGGACTATCGTTAAAGATCATCTCAAACGACTTCAATCACAGGATGATATTACCGTGTTGATGGTTACTCATAACGAAAAAGAGATTGATCATGCTGACCGAATTATTGAGGTTATTAATGGAAGGATTGAAAATTAATGGAACAAACTTTAGAAATTAATAATATTTCACTGATATTATCAACGACTCTACTGGTCATTGCCATTTTCATTTCTTATAAAGAACAATTAGGACTGAATAAAGATATTATTATTGCCGGGATACGTGCTGTTATTCAGTTATTTATCATCGGATACATTTTAGAATATATTTTTGCTGTAGATCATACGTTTTTAACGTTGGCGATGGTTGTCTTTATTATCTTAAATGCTTCTTACAACAGTTCACAACGTAGTTCAAACATATCGAACTCTTTTATGATTTCAATAGTTGCGATTGGAACTGGAACGGTACTGACACTTATTATCTTGATTTTAACCGGAGTGATTCAACTAGTCCCTTCACAAGTCGTGCCGATCACCGGAATGATTGCAAGTAACGCGATGGTGGCTGTGGGATTAACATTCCGTTCACTACACAGCCAATTTAATGATAAGAGTCAACAAATTCAAGAGATGCTTTCGTTGGGTGCAACTCCTAAGCAAGCATCTAAAAATATTATCAGTGAAAGTATCAAAAACGGAACAGCTCCAACTATAGACAGAACAAAAACAGTTGGGCTAGTTAGTCTTCCGGGGATGATGTCAGGATTAATTTTTGCTGGAGTCAATCCAACAGCAGCAATCCGCTATCAAATTGTTGTCATGTTCATGTTAATCTCTGTATCAAGTTTAGCGGGGATTATTGCCAGCTATTTGGCGTATAAGAACTACTTCAATGAATACGAACAATTAATTTTAAAATAACAAAAAGATTAAATATGTAATCTAAATGTAATAAAAATCGGCTTATATATCAAAACAACTAAGAGAAGGTAACAAATCATTGTTACCTCTTTTTTTATGCGAACTTAGTGGTAATATGGAAAATGTTCGAGTGAAGAAATTATAAATAATAAAAAATAGCAAATAAGGAGATTTACTTTTTATGAAATTACGTAACAAAATTTTCGCTGCAAGTGCAGCTTTAGCACTTTCAGGGTTATTCACAATGAATAATCAAGAAGTAGAAGCAGCTTGGGCTCCAAGAACTGTTTCAGAAATTAAAGAAGATATAGAGACTGTGAAAGAAAATCAAGAAGATTCAGACGCCGTAGAGTATTCATTTAAAGATGGAGACACTTTATGGGGTATTTCTGAAGCAACTGGTATTCCAGTAAGTGCGTTAACTCAAGTGAATGAAATTAATAACCGTCACTTAATTTTCGTTGGTAACAGTATTTATTTAAGTAAAAATAACTCAGTTATTTCTGTTAAAGATGAAAATAACGAAGTAAAAAGTTATGACGTAACTTCTGAAGTTAAAGAAACTAAAACACCTAAAGAAGTAACTGAAAAATCACAAGAATCAAAAGCATCTCAAGAAACTGCCACAGCAGAAGCTCCTGCAAAACAGGAAGAACCAAAAGCAGAAACAACAGCTAACCAAACAAAAGAACAAACACCTGCACAAAATACTTCAAGCAGTACAGGTTCTTTAATTGGTACATTTAATGCAACAGCTTATGCAATTGGTGATGGTTTAACACCAAGTACTGTAACAGCTAACGGTACAAACGTAGCGAACACAATCTATTCAGGTGGCCATCGTATTATCGCTGTTGACACTAGTGTTATTCCAATGAACTCTGTTGTTGAAGTTCACATTCCTGGTTGGGAACCATTTACTGCAGTAGCAGCAGATACTGGTGGCGCAATCAACGGTAACAAAATTGATTTACTAGTAGGTAGCCCATCTGAAGCGTCGAACTTCGGTGTTCGAGGAGGAATCAAGATTTACCGAGTAAACTAATTAATTAAATAAAATTTTAACTGTACAGTTCTTTTGTAAGAATTGTACAGTTTTTATTTATAAATCATTGAAGATGGTTAAAAAAGTGTAAAATTAAGGCTTATTGTTGGAATTAAAAAATAGCGTGTAGTAGTATTGGGTTAATGAAAGCAAGGAGCTTTCAAATAAACAGCCTTTAGGAGGGGTATCGATGAAACGACTATCTAAGTTATTAGCAGTGACATTAACCGGTGGCTTTTTATTAGCAGCATGTGGTAATGATACTACTACAGAAGATCCGGGAACAGAAGATCCAGCAGTGGAAGAGCCGGCAGTTGAAGAAGAAATGCCCGAAGAAGAGGAAACAGTAGAAGATCCAGCAGTAGAAGAAGAGTCAGAAGACGATGCAGGTGTATAAATCGAAATAAAGTATAGTAATTAAAAAATAAAGCTGTGGGTGCCTAAGTACCCGCAGCTTTTTTAAATAAACAAATTATTTAGTTTAATCGATATACACTCTAGGAATTCGTTGACTGATTCGAGTAAGTATTTCATAGTGGAAACTACCAGAAATCTTACATATTTCAAATAATGAGTTAATCTTGTCGACCTCATGACCAAACCAAATGACTTCATCATTCACTTTAGCATCAGAAACCCGAGACACATCCAGCATTAGCTGATCCATGCAAATTCGCCCAACAATCGGAACTTTTTTGTTATGTAAGACGAAGTGACCTTTATTAGATAAAGTACGCAATACGCCATCAGCATATCCTATAACCACTGTCGCTATCGATGTGTTATTTAATGCTTCAAATGTGCAACCGTAACCAACTTTGCGTCTTGGCTGAATAGATTTTAGATGGGCAATTTTTGACTTAACTGTCATTACTGGTTTTAAATCAGCTAGACCCTTCATCGATTCGTCAGGTAAATAGCCGTACAAACCGATCCCTACACGAACCATATCAAGATGATACTCCGGGTAGCGCACCGTTGCCGCAGTGTTACAACAATGTCTGATCTTAAAAGTATAATGTTTTGCTTCTAAGTCATCCATTATTGATTTAAAGATATCAAATTGTTGATGCGTAAATGAATCATCTTCCATATTATCTGCATCAGCAAAGTGAGTATAAATGCCTTCAACTTCAACATATTTTGAGTCCATTGCTCGGAGAACTTGGATGGCTTCAAAGGAGTCTTGTACCCCAATTCTTGACATCCCTGAATCAACTTTTAAATGTACAGTAGCAGTTGTTTCAATGTCTTCTGCTACTTTTTTAATTGTCTGTGCTTGTTCTTTTGTAAAAACAGTTAACTTCACTTGATTAGCAATTAAATCCTGTAAATAATCTGTCTCAACTGGAGTTAAAACAAGTAGGGGTGTAGTGATATTAGCCTTCCTTAATTCAAGAGCTTCTTGAGCAATAGCCACAGCCAGGTGATTAACACCGTATTTTTGTAAGTACTCGGCAATGTCAACAGCTCCATGTCCATAACCATCTGCCTTTACTACTCCACAAAATAATGTATTATCTTGAATGTTTTGTGAGAGGGCTTTAACGTTATGCACTAAATTTTTTAAATGAATTTCAGCTTTTGTATGTCGCATACGATGACCTCCTACGTCTAATATAAAGCTTTTTTTGAATAATGTATTGTTAAGGTGTAAATCTTTTCGAATAAAGATGTAAAAGGATTATAATTCAATTATAATAGAAATAACGTTTATAAAAAGAGGGGTTAACAATGAAATATTTACGACAGTCAAAGTTATTTGCAGTAATAATCCTGATTATTGCAATTGGAATCATGATTAATTTGTATTCAAGTATTGATTTCTTACTATATCCAATCCGAGCGATGTTCTCAAGTTTATTTCCAATTATATTAATATCTGGTTTTTTATTCTATATTTTTCTGCCTGTTTATGAGCTGCTGAAAAAGAAAATAGACCATGATGGTATTGTTATTCCAATTATTTTTGGGTTAATTATATTTGTTATTTATTTTATGATTTCATCAATTTTACCGCAAGTTATTAATCAATTAAGTACATTAATTGCGATTACACCATCTGTAGTGAATAACTCAGTATCTTTCATTGAAGAATTTATGATTAAAAATAATATTACTGGTGGAGAAGTTTATAACTATGTTTCAAATTTAGATCTTTCAATTACAAATGTTTTAACAAATATTCTTGATCAATTCACAACTGGATTTGCTAATGTTCTCTCAGCAACCATTTCTTCGTTAGTAATTATTGCGACGGTTCCCTTAATTTTATTTTATTTATTTAAAGAGGGAATGAAACTTCCTGAAATTATTTTAAATCATATATCACCGAAATATAAAACCCTGGCCGGAAATTTAATGTCAGCTTTTCATATAAATGCTAGAAATTATATAGGTGGTCGTATTTTAGTTTGTTTTTTTGTGGGGATATTTTCTTATGTCATTTTTTTACTGCTTGGTATACCTAATGCATTACTCTTTGGTTTAATTTGTGGAATAGCAGATATGATCCCATACTTTGGACCATTCATTGGTGCAGCACCGGCATTCTTTGTAGCCTTATCCATGTCACCAGGCTTAGCAATGGGTGTTGTTGTTTTTATCGCTATTTTACAGCAAATTGAGTCATATGTATTTACACCATTTGTGATGGGCAATAGCCTTGAACTTCATCCTGTTACAGTTGTTGTACTTGTGATATTTGCTAAGGATGCCTTTGGTGTTATCGGTATGGTATTAATTCTACCAACTTATGCTATTATTAAAGGTTGTGTCATTGAAATTCTCCGTTATTTAAGAGACGTTAAAGGAATTAGATTTAAATATGACTAATTGTCGATTTAAAACAATAGTGATATAATAGTTGAAAATTATCATACAATTGGAGGAAGTTATCAAAAAATGGACTCAGCTCATATAACGAGTATCATTATATTTTTCATATGTATTATACTATCCGCTTATTTTTCCTCGTCTGAGACAGCTTTTACATCAGCTAGAGCGGTTAAATTAAAAACAGAAGCTAAAAACGGAGATCGAAGTGCGGCAAGAGCTGTTAAATTACAAAATCGATTTGAAGAAGTATTGTCAACGATTCTTATTGGGAACAATTTAGTTAATATAGCCAGCTCATCGGTTGCGACAATTTTTTTCGTTAGCTTTTATCCAACATATGGGGCAACGATCTCTACGATTGTAACGACTATTATTTTGTTATTATTAGCCGAAATTACGCCGAAGCTATTAGCAAAATTAGCTCCAGAAAAAATTGCTAAACTATCATCACCCATTTTAGAAATACTGTTGGTTATCTTTAAGCCACTTGTATGGTTATTGACTCAGTGGCAGCGAATGATTAAAAAGATACTTCCGGTTTCCAGTGTGAATGCTTTAAGTGAAGAAGAGCTTTTATCATTTGTTGATGAAGCAAGGGTAGATGGGTCAATTGAACATGAAGAACACCGTTTAGTTAAGGCGGCGATTGAGTTCGATGATGTGGATGTATCAACCATCCTCACACCACGTGTTGATGTTATTGGGGTAGATATTGAAGATAGTGATGATAAAATAGAATCAACATTTGATCAACACCCTTTTTCACGATTAATTGTTTATGATGAATCAGTAGATAATGTTGTTGGAGTCCTTCATCAAAAAGACTTTCACCGGTATCTAAGAGCAAAACATCGCAATCAACTAAGGGTTCAATCAGTGATTAACTTAGTATCAGAGGTGCTTTATGTTCCACCTGTCATTAAACTTTCTGATCTGTTACGTTTGATGCAGCGCAATAAGAATCATATGGCAGTTGTCGTTGATGAGCATGGGGGGATGTCTGGCATTGCAACTATGGAAGATGCTCTTGAAGAGCTAGTTGGTGAGATATGGGACGAAACAGATGTAGTCGAGAACGAAATTGAAGAACTTGATGAAGATGTCGAGACATACTTAGTCAAAGGGACCTATTCTATTGAAAAATTATTAACTCAATTAGAACTTAATATTTCAGAAGATTGGATTTCTAATACAGTCAGTGGATTTGTTATTGAACAATTAGAACGCGTTCCAAAATCAAATGATTCGTTCCAATATGGAGGCTATGAATTTATTGTGTTAGATGCTCAAAAGCGCCGTGTGAATGAAGTGTTAATTAAAGCGATTGAAAAAGACGAAGAAATTGATGAAGAAGAATCGGATTAAACCGTCACAATATTTGAATATAATTAAGCAATTAAACGAATGACCATAAGTCTAGATTTAATTGCTTTTTTTAACATAAGAAGGTATCATTCATTTGCTTTATAAACCAAACCACTTTTAGTGTGAAGTATAAAATATTGTGATAGAATTAATGATGTTGAAGGAGGAAGCTCAGTGAACGCACTCAAATACTCAGAACAAAGTACCATCCCACTCTACTTATGTGATCGACATCGCGAATTACCATTAACGATGATGATTCGAATAATGCTTGGTGTCTCTGGGGCACAAACGAATAAATTTGAAGATAATTTAGTTAACAATTACATGAAAGAAAATGACTTATCATGGATTATTTTACAATATGAACTCAATATTGAACGTCAACCAAAAGCTGGTGAAACAATTAATATTGAAACATATGCTGCAGGATACAATCGTTTGTTTTGTTACCGTCATTTTAATATTTATGGTGAAGATGGACAGAAAATCAGTGATGCGTTAGTTACTTTCGCATGGATTAATATTAAGAAAAGAAAGATGGTTCGTTTAAATCCCGATATAATGTCTATCTATGGTGCACCAAAAGAAGACAAAATCAGAAGATATACACCACCTAAGCGTCCGGATAATGATATAGCCAAAACAACTCATTTTGATATTCATTACTCTGACATTGACATTAATAACCATGTAAACAACACTGTTTACGTAGAGTGGGCAATTGCTTCATTAGGTATCGATTTTGTAAATGCATACCAACCTACTTACCTAAAAATTAAATTTGATAAAGAAGTCCTAGAAGACCA
>DATGUS010000076.1:0-11752 GCA_035301245.1 Alloiococcus sp.
ATCACTCGTTGCCAAGTATATTGCATCTGTTCAAGTCCAAACAAGTTCATTATTACTTCTGAAATACTTACAATGAATGCTCCGATTACCCCGCCAATATAAATTAAGTCGTATTTAATGTAACGATCAAGTGCAGATAAGATAATTAGCATCATCACTACTGGATAAACAATTTCTAAGAGTGGTCCAGCATAAGTGATGATTTCATCAACTGAGAATAGTGAAATTAATAAACTGATACTAACTGAAATGATTGCTACAGTTTTGTAAGTTAATTTATTATTAGATATGGACTGAAAATAGTTACCACATGTTGCTGTTAAGCCAACTGCTGTTGTCAGGCAAGCCAACGTCACTACAACTGAGATTAAAGTCGCACCGAACCTGCCAAATGTTTGAGCAAACACGGCAATGAGTAATTCGGAGCGTGAAATGCTTGTTTCAAATATAGAACTGAATGTTGCACCAGCATAAACCAGTCCTCCGTATACAAACGTTAATAATAAGAAGGCAACTACCCCAGATAATAAGACGTTATGGTATCTTTCATATTTATCAATATACCCTTTTCTAATAAAATCAGTAACAAGAATACCTGCCATTAGGTTCGCTCCGAGAGCATCCATGGTTTGATAGCCTTCAGTAAAACCAACCAAAAAGTCATTCCCTTTAATTTGAGATGGCATTAAATCTCCAGCTGGATTAGTCATAATCCAGATAATAAAAATAGCTAACGTCATTAAAAGAAATGGTGTAAGGAAGTTGCCGATACGGTCCATAACCTTTCCTTCGTTAATAACGAAATAGAGTACTAAAGCAAAGAAAATGACTGACGTCACAATTGGAGAAATGTTAGGAAAGTTAGGTTGGACCGCAATTTCATGAACCGTTGCCGCCGTTCTAGGAACAGCAATAAAAGTTGCGATAGATAGAATAGAAATAATACCTAAGCCTTTAGCGAAGTTCGGACTCACTCGCTTACCAATATCTTCAGCCTGACCACCTAATTTGGCTGTCACAATGATAACTGCTACCGCTAAAAAAGGATCTGTTAAAACAAACCCCACCATCGAACTGAACCAATTCTGACCAGCATTTAATCCTAGATACACCGGAAAAATCAAGTTCCCCGCTCCAAAGAAAATGGCAAACAATGCAAATCCCACAACAATAATATCTCTCATCCGCTTACTCATATATTCCTACTCCTCATTTTAAAATATCATCTTTTACCTTAACATTTATGTACAGAAAATAAAATAGATTAATTCAAATTAACAATGAACTAATCTATCTTCATTTATTCTAGTATTTAAAGGATGGATAACTTATTTTTTGGAAACTTTTTGCATTAAACTAACCATTTCAATAGCAGTGATCGCATATTGATAACCATAATTACCATGTGTAATATCAGATTGTGAAAAAGCATCGGTTGTTGATTGAGTCATTAGTATCCCATTTATAATCGGCATATTAGTGTCTATAGACAGTTGTGTCAGTTTATTCATCGTTTCATTACTAATAAAATCAGTTGAGAACTTTTCGTGTTTAATAACTGCCCCTAAACAAACGATAACGTCATATTCTTCTTTTTTTATTAATTGTTTAGAGATTAATGGCATTTCAAGTACTCCTGGTACATAGACAACATCAATAGAATCAGCGACAAAACCCTGATCCTTAAATCCTTCTAAAGCCCCCACTAATAAGCGATTAGTTACATAGTCATTATACTGTGAGATAACAATGGCTACTTTTAATTGATTTAAATCTAATTTCCCTTTATATGTCTTCATTATATGACCCCTTGCTGATATTATTTTCATGTATTTATTTAGAAAAGAATTTAGTTTGTTATTCTATTCACATAAATTATACCAAGTTGTTTCATAAATCTCTAGTTTTTAATGACTTAAATCTTTAATGTTATCAACAAAGACTTTATGTTAAAATTAATGTAACAAAATTAACGGAGGTACTCTATGGATATCATTAAGGAAGTAACAAAGATATTTTTCATTTGCTTAGTAACTTATCTGTCAGTGATTACAATTATACGGATATCAGGAGCACGAACTTTATCAAAGCAAAACTCTTTTGATTTCATTGCGACGTTATGTTTAGGTTCAATCATGGCTTCAACGGCAACCAATTCTCTTGAACTTCATAAAGGGATAATCGCATTTGCTACGATTGTTTTTTTCCAATTTATTATCTCCAAATTAACGACAAAACATGAAGGATTTCAGAAGATTTTTCTATTTGAGCCAAAATTATTATTTTATGAGGGAGAGTTCATTGAAGAAACCCTTGTGAAAGAACGTATTTCGGAACAAGAAATTTTTGAAACCATTCGACAGAATGGTATTGAAGCATTCGATCAAGTCAAGGCTGTTGTCTTAGAAGGTGAGGGATCTCTTTCGGTCATACCCTATTCGAATATGGATGATGACTATCGATCAATTATTGACGATTCTAATCTTAATATTCCAAAACCAAAAGACATTAAATTTAAATAGCTTTACTTAATAACCATACATAAAAACACACCAGAAACTTAAGGTAAATGTCATCTTTCATTTAAAATCTTGGAGATGTCTATTCCTCAGAATGCTTCTGGTGTTCTTTTTTTATTCAGATGTTTGTAATATATACATATTGTAATACATACCTTCTTTGGCGATTAACTCATCATGAGTCCCTTCTTCAATAATTTCACCGTGTCGTAATACATATATGTTATCGGCGTCTTTAATGGTTGATAAACGATGGGCGATCATAATCGTTGTACGTCCACGTCTCATTTTCTTAAGACCATCTTGAATCATTTGTTCGGTTTCGGTATCAATATTAGCCGTCGCTTCATCTAAAATTAAGATTTTGGGTTTCCTTAAGATTGTTCTGGCAAAACTTAAAAGTTGTTTCTCGCCTGTTGAGAACGCTGCTCCTCTTTCAATCACTTTTGAATCATAACCGTCATCCAATTTTTCAATAATTTTATCAGCGTTAACGAATTCAGCAGCTTGGCGGATTTCTTCATCACTAAAGTCCTTAAACATCGATATGTTGTCTCGAATATTGCCGTAAAACATATAGCTATCTTGAAGGACGAGGCCGAATTTTTGTCTTAAATCATGATCTTTAATATTTTTGATTGATTGATCATCAATTAAAATTTCACCTTGGTTAAATTCATAAAAACGCATGAGTAAGTTAATAATCGAACTTTTTCCTGATCCAGTCTGACCTACTAAAGCAATCGTTTCACCCGGGTTTGCTTTAATATTGATATTTTTGAGTACGTCACGTTTACCGTCATATGAGAACGTCACATTGTTCATTTCAATCTTACCGTTTGTGATTTCACCTGTTGCATTCTCACTTTCAGTTGGTGCAAGGTCATCACGGTCCATTAACTTAATCACGCGGTAACCTGCAACAATACCATCTTGGTAGATACTTAAACTGTTAATCATGTTTCCAATTGGTCTGAAGAATGAACGGGTATACGATGTAAAGGCATAAACTATACCAACGTTGACAGCCATATCATTAAAGAACTGAATACCAAAAATCGATAGTAAGATAACTAAAACAATCGCTTCGATAAAATTAATAGCTGGCATGAGTAGCACCGCATTCATCTTGAACATGCGAATACGAGCATCGACATACTCTTGACTGACAAGATCAAATTCTTTTTTCTTACGTTCTTCTTGGTTAAAGTGCTGAATAGTACTCATTCCGCTAATGGATTCACTGAGTTCAGTGTTCACCTTAGATAGCGCTTCACGCATTCTTCCATAAATAATCGTACTGTATTTTTGATAAGTGTACATGAGCAGTAAAACTACCGGGACAAAAGCAATGAAAATCATTGCATACTGCACATTCAGTGAAAACATCGCAATCGCAATGGAAATCGCATTAAATAAGCCATCTGCCATTTGTAAGAATACTTTCCAGAATTCTTTAATGGTCTCCGTATCGTTTGTAATACGAGAGACAATTGATCCGTTTGGTGTTTGGTCAAAATAGCGCATCGATAAGCGGTTCACTTTACGGTACACTTGACGACGTAAATTCGCTATGGTCATTTCATAGGAGTTCATAAACCAGTACTCTGAAAAGTAGGTTAATCCTGATTTAACTAAAACTAAAATAAAGTAAAAAAGTGCAAACCGTGTAGTAATCGTCCACTCAAATCCACTGTTTGTTAAGTGGTTGTCGATGTAGCGCTGAATAACAATGGGCATTAGCGCACTAACGCCGGAACTAATTAACATCATAAAGATCGCAACCGTAAAGAGTTTCCAATACGGTTTAGCAAAAGTAAACAGGCGCATCATGACTTTAATATTTGTTTTTACCGGGAAGGTTAATCGTCTATTTTCACTCATCAGAAGCGCCCCCTTCCTCAACTAATGTTTGTAATTGTTGTTTTTCGTACATTGAGCGGTACCAGTCATTATTTTTAAGTAATTCTTGGTGGTTCCCTTTACCAATCACACGTCCTTCATCCATTACAAGAATTAAATCAGCATGAATAATCGAACTAATTCGGTGTGCAGCAATAATGGTTGTGCGACCTTCACGTAAGGTTCTAAAATTATTTAGAATTTTATTTTCAGTATGCGCATCTACGGCTGATAAGGAATCATCTAAGAATAAGAATTCTGGGTCCACCGTTAACGCACGCGCAATCGAAATACGCTGTTTTTGTCCACCTGATAAGGCCACACCTTTCTCACCAACTTGGGTGTCGAATTTCTCTGGTGTATCCATGATATCTTCATATACATCGGCTAATTTAGCATATTTTTCTACTTCTTCCTTTGATGTTTCGGGTGCACCGAAGCGAATATTTTCTAAAATAGAGTGCGAGAATAAAAAAGGTTCTTGTGATACATAGCCAATGCCTTGAGCAATCGTGTCCTGTAAGTAATTTTTAATATTGTAACCATCATACGTAATAGTACCATCATAATGATCATACTCACGCATAAGCAGTTTAAAGATGGTACTCTTGCCAGAACCCGTTTTACCAACTAAACCGAGTGTTTGGCCCGATTTAAGAGTAAATTGGACATCTTTAAGAGTCGGCTCTGCATCTGATTCATATTTAAAGGAGCGTACATTAAAGTGAATATCTCCTTTAAGCTCCTGGTTAACTGGTTCTTTTACTTCTTCAATTTGCGAATGAATAGCTAAAAGTTCTTCAATACGTGTGTAACTGACATTCCCACGCTCTAATGTGTTCGCTAAACGTCCAACTCCTAGAAGTGGCCAAGCCATCATCGATAGATAGCTGAAGTAAGCAACCAAATCACCAATTGAAATCTCACCAATACCTACGAAATAAGTCCCAACGAATAGCGTTAAAACATAAGCAGCCTGAGTAATGATTTCGATAGAGGGGAAGTACATCGCATCAACTTGGTTAACTGACTTATTAATTCGAACAACGTTTTCAATATCTTCTGTAAAGTTTTGATAGTCACTATCTTCTTCACCGAATGCTTTAATGACTCGCATGCCAGCCACACTCTCTTGCACATGGTCATTCATTTTTGAGAAAGACTCTAATGACTGACGAAAACGTTTATTAATGACTATACCTAACTTTCGTGCAACCACTATAAGAAGTGGAAAAGGAATAATAGTGAGCAGTGTTAATCGCCAATCAATGAAGAACAGCATACTAAACAGCGTTGTCCCACCGACAGCTATCGAGTCAGTTAAGGTTAAGATCCCCCCACCAGCTACGAATTTAAGTGCAGCTAGGTCATTCGTCGCATGTGCCATTAAATCTCCTGTACGATGTTCGTGGAAAAATTGACTATCCATCTTTGTAAAGTGATCGAATAATCGGTTACGCATAATTGCTTCTAAGTGAGTTGAATTGGTAAAAATAAGTGCGCGCCACACATATCTCAGAGCATACATTAAAATACCTAGAAACAAAATCGTGCCAATTTGAATAAATAAAGTACGCTTAGTTAGCGTATTAGCAGTCATTTGGTCAATGATGTTCCCGATTAAGACCGGGGTTACCGCAGTCGAAATTGCTACTACAAATAAACATATAACTGCTATACCATACGTTTTTCTTTTTAATTTGAAAAACCAGGCTAGTTTTCTGAATATTTCAAACAAAAATATCTCCCCTTCAAATTTAATTAATATTTTGATAAAAAAGAAACGTAGCTAATACTTAGCTACTTTCTTAATCGTCATCAGATAAAAACTCTTGTCGAGTTGTGTATTCTAATTCTGCTAAAGTGTCAAACGATGTTTCCTCAAGTAACATCATTTTTACATAAAAATCATGTTGATTATGAAGTTCCATCTGTAAGTTCTTATCTACATCATTATACAACCGATCGTTAATTGCTTCAATAACAAACTCACCTTGACCGAAATAATATTTGTCTAATGTTCGATTATACAAAATATAAACGCCAGGTCCGTCATACTTTTCTCGTAAGTTAGATTTTGTCATATGGCCTTTTTGATCATAGAACTCATCAAACTCTTCAAGAGCAATCCCTTGCATATCGTACACAAAAGGCTTAAAATATCTCTCTGTTTGTATATTCTCTAGATACATAATCGATAATACAAGGGTCAAAATAAGTAATGTAAGTATTACTAAAATAATAATCATAAATCCGAACTCCTAATCCATACTTTAACCCTATTTTAACAATTAATAGCCAGAGTTTCTATATTTATATTTTTTATAATAATAGTGAGTTGATATAAAAGATCAATGAATACTCTTTGAAAGTAAGATTATAATGAAAGTTATTTAAATAATGTTAAGAAGTAGTTTATTTTTTGTAAACATTCTTATACAATGAGATTATGCTAACTATTTAATTTGATACATATAAACATTTTGGAGGTTATATTTTGGATGTGCAACAATTAATATTCCAGTTCGCTGGCGGACTAGGTATTTTTTTATTTGCTATACAATACATGGGAGATGGGTTAAAAAAAGCAGCCGGTGATAATTTAAGAAATATATTAAATAAATTTACATCTACACCATTGCGTGCCGTTTTAGCTGGTATTGTCGTTACGGTTCTCATACAAAGTAGTTCCGGTACAACAGTTCTCACTGTTGGACTAGTCAGCGCTGGTTTTATGAGTTTAAATCAAGCCATCGGTGTTATTATGGGAGCAAACATAGGTACAACGATCACTGCCTTTATTATTGGTCTTGATATTGGGACTTATGCTCTACCAATTATGGCTGTAGGTACCATACTTCTCTTCTTTTTCAAAAGACCATTCTTAAATAGTTTAGGTCAAACTATTTTTGGTTTTGGCGGTTTATTTTATGGTTTAGAATTAATGGGGACAGGTCTTGAACCACTTCAAACGATGCCCATTTTCAATGAGTTAATGCTAACCTTTTCTTCCAATCGTATTTTAGGAGTAATTGCTGGTACGCTAATTACTGTTTTAATGCAAAGTTCATCAGCCACAACTGGTATTATTCAACAACTCTATTCACAAGGTGGTATTACTTTAGGATCTGCTCTACCTTTACTTTTCGGTTCTAACATAGGTACAACGATCACGGCAATTATCGCTTCAATCGGGGCAACATTATCTGCTCGTCGAACTTCAGCTGCGCATGTTATTTTCAACTTAATTGGTACCATTTTAACTATGTTATTATTTACACCTTATTTAAAAATTATTCAGTATCTATCTGCTACACTAAATTTAAATGCCGAGATGCAAATTGCTTTTGCACATGGTATCTTTAATATCGTTGCAGTCTTAGTATTAATTTGGTTTGTTCCACAACTTTCAAATTTAGTAACAAGAATTATTCCAGGTACAGAAGAAACATTACCAGATTACGAATCACAAATGGATCGTTCATTAATTACATCTTCACCTATCTTAGCTCTAGATCAAGTAAAACGTGAGATTGGGACGTTAGGTAAATTTGTAGCTAAAGAATATAAAAATGCACACCAGTATTATCAATCTAAAGATCCTAAGCGTTATGAACGTGTAGTCAAATTAGAAGCCATTGTTGATCATATTGATATTTCAATCACCGAGTTCTTAATGCACTTATCGGTTGAAGATTTAACAGAAAAGCACTCGCAAGAATATTCTAAAATGGGTGAAATTACGAAATATCTAGAACGTATTGGTGATCATACAGAAAACATTGCAAATATTATTTATAATCTTTATCAAACATATAAAGATAAGAAGAAAAAGAAAGATACTGACGAAGATGTGTTATATCATGAAAGTTTAGAAGAACTTTTTGAACTCGTTGATTATAACATTAACCAGTCTATTCAAGCTTATCTTGAGAATGACGAAACGATGGCTCAAGAAGTTATCAAACGTGAAAATCAAATTGATAAAAAAGAACAAGAATTGCGTCAATTATATATGAATAACTTAAATAAAGGTATTGGTAAACCCTCTGATGGTGTTCTCTTTATTGATATTGTTTCTAACTTAGAACGTATTTCTGACCATACTTCTAAGATTGCAAAACACAGTTTAAGTGTTCGTTATCCATTCCAAATTGATAATGCAACTGTAAGTAATCCAACTGAGTTGGCAAAATCATAACAGATAAATTAAAAGATGTAGTAAATTGGGGTGCTCCTCAAATAACTACATCTTTTTTTATTAAAAAAACGAAGGTGTAAGATTATTGTTTCTCAATACACCTTCGTTACAAAGTTAATCATGTTCATGAGATGTTGACTAAAATTTCAAATCTTCTTTACTTAATTCGTGAAAGACTTTGCCGCTTCGTTCGTAATCAATATCTTCTATACCTGCTCGGTGATTGGCAACTCGGGCTAAAGCAAAGAAATAATCAGATAGACGGTTAATAAATTTTAGTACGTGCTCATTCGGCTCCGATTCTTCTCGACCAGTCTCATATTCTTCGGCTGCTATTTTATTGAAGAACGTGACGATTTCTCTTTCTGTACGTCTTGTGACCGTACGACAGTGGTGCAGTTGTGCTCCAAGCTTGCTTCCACCAGGTAAAATAAAAGCTTCAATGGGCTTTGGCTCTCTTGAATAGTTATCGATTAACGACTCTAACCATAATGTTGGTTTTTCATCCATTCGGTAAGAATATTTTTTTGTCTGTGATGTAGCTAAGTCATTACCACAGTCAAAGATAAACTGCTGAATCTGTTGAAGTTCATCTTTTAACTCGGGCCATACTTCATCTAAAGTTACGGTAACGCCAATTAAACTATTCAACTCATCCGTTGTGCCGTATGCATTGACACGTGCCGAGTCTTTAGAAATCGTATAATTACCTACTACTTTTGTTTGGCCCTTGTCACCTATTCGTGTATAAATTTGCATCGATGCGGACACTCCTTTAAGTATTATTGTGCATTTATATGTCGTGAGCTTTTAAAATCTTACATTTTTTGGTAATACTTTTGAATTAATGGCTCAAAGATCGGTTCTAAAATAAAGTAAAAAACAACGGTGCCAATACCATGCAAGAAGTCAAAGGGTAGCCCATTTATCCAGTAAACCCAGAAATTTGACAGACTCATTAAGTGATAAGTGATATATGAGATCACGATACCGTAAATAAATCCGACTAATAATCCCCATGCTGAGAAAAATAGGCGGTTAATATAGGAACCTGGTTTATAAAATACTTTAAGTAATTCTGTCAACACAACGATCACACCAAACGACGCCATCTGGGCAATAGTCCACGGTCCCATCCCTAAAATCAGATTCGTCAAGATGAGTGAAGTGAATGCCACCACAAGTCCATCAATCATATCCAATTTTAGGACAATGATAATAAGCATCGCTGTCATCGGTTGAATATTAGGCAGTGCCGGTATCGCAAATGCCAATCTTCCCACTGTAATAGCCGCTGTCATTAAAGATAAGAGCGCAATTCTTCGTACAGTGAAATGACGAGCACTACTATTAGTCAAGTGCTTCTAGTCTCCACTCAATTTGATCATCTTCTTGCAATTGATACTCATTCGCTCCAACTGTAGCACTTTCGCCATTGATATAGTATAACCAATATTTGTTATTATCTGGATCTTGTTCGAAGTCATCAATCTTAGTCACAAAGCCTTCATCAGCTTCCAGATCATAAACCTCATCCATCGCATCTAATAAAACGGTATCCGGTTTTACCTCTAAAGTTTGATTCAGGTCTGACACTTCATCTCCATCAACTGAAACTGTCACATCGATGGCAATATCTTCAACTTCGCCACCATCAACATCTTCTACAGCCTCTGTTGCTTCTTGTTGCATCTCAGCTGGTGATTGCTCTTCCGTTGTATCACCACAAGCTACTAATAATGCACTCATTAATGGAAAAATTAAATATTTTTTCTTAAAAAACTTCATAAATAAATCCTCCTTTTTTTAGTTATAGTAATCATATCAAAAATGATTAGCTCTTTACCATAATTATTATTCGAGAATATATCTTATCGAAATTTTACATGATAATTTTTGTTTAAATTTGTCATCTCTTTCAACACTTCAATAAAAGCTCTGACATAAGATAATTCTTTACTCTGTTTATTCGTTACAATATAAACTGGACTAGCGCTAACTATCTTATCAATGACCTTAATAGTCCCATTTTCAATTTCCTCTTTCAAACGCCCTAGTCTTACAACACCAACAAACTTATTGCGCATCAATGTTCTATGTACAACTTCATCGCTATCGGTATCAATGATATCAATTGGGTGCTTAAGATATGGGAAAATATTGGCTGTTTGATACACATCACTTTCATCTAAAATCAGTGGGTATCTAGTGACATAATCCTCCACTGTTAAATCAGGTTGGTATAAATGTTCTCCTACACAGATACCGACAGCTTCTTTGTCGATTTGATAGAACTCCAAGCTATTAGGCATTAGGTTACCTGAGACGATGCCAATATCAATTTCATTTTTCATTAATTGGTTAACGGTTTCCTGATTGTTTGATGTTCTTACAATAAAATGTATTCTTGGATAAATCGATTTTAAACGTTCAATCGCTGGGATGAAGTATTCAAAACAATAATAATTATGTCCTTGTAGTCTTAACTCAACTTCCGTATCTTGATTGATCGATAACTCTATAATCCCTTTCAATTCATTATGAATAATAATCGAATGTTGGAATAATTTATGACCAGATTTTGTTAATTGATAATTCCCCTGTTTGCGTATAAGTAACTTTGTATTCAATTCTTCTTCTAAACTTTGAATGTGTTTACTCACTGTTGATTGGGTGTAATTTAATTTAATAGCAGCTTGTGAGAAGTTTCCCTCTTCTGCTACCACTTGAAATGTTTTTAATTTTTTTAAAAACATATAAAATCTCACTACTTTCAATAGATTCATAAAAATAACTCTACTCATACAATAGATTTTAAGATTTAATTCCCAAAATCTATTATATCAAAGTAAAGTTATTCTATCGAGTTACACATATTCATGTGATAAGATTCTAATGATTAGCTTCTGGAAGTCCTACAATGGTATCTGGATCATCAGAGATTTTGCGGATAACATTTCGACTGCCAGCAAATCCTAAGATTAAGACTAATATAACGGTTGAGTAATTCAAAATAGCCCACGGTGCATATTGTAGTGCTGATACCCCGAGCACACTATACATAAATGCTCCACAAGTATTCCATGGTATAAGAGCTGAGGTCAACGTACCTCCTGTTTCAAGTGTTAAC
>DATGUS010000077.1:0-34984 GCA_035301245.1 Alloiococcus sp.
TCTTCTAAAAGGGTAAGGTGTTTATTCTGAGCACCAAAAATAGAAATCGCTGATTCAGGGTTGTTAAATGTTCGAATAGATTGAAACGGTTGATCGGTCAAAAATAGATCGCTCCTTCAATTTTTTAAGTTTAAAATTTAAGACCATCATAGCATATTTAAGGTATTCTTTCCATGTTACTATTAGCTAAATTATCTTTATTTTATATGTTAATTTAAAATTAATCTCAATGAAACTTATTTTAAATATAAAGTTGTTTTTTTAATTTATAAATCATTCTTTCATATCTTGTGTCTTATCACCGCGTTTCATATTCAAGATATTAGAAAATCACAGAATCATTTCCTGATCATTTTCAAAGTCAATGTAACAATTTTATAAAATTAACACAGCGTGATTCACATCATTTGCTATACTTGGCTAATACAAAAATACAACTGCTTCAGCCAAATAATCGTTCCTCTTGCTTTGAAGATTGATAGCTTATGGACTAACATTTTAGTCACGAAGTAAGTTTATAATTATAAAAATCATGCCAATCTATCTTTAATGATTAGAATATGAAACAAATATGCTTAAATAACCTATTATTATTTAAGAATACATGTTTTTAAAATACTAAAAAAGAGTTGATGTACAATTAAGTACTTCAACTCTTTTATGCTTATGATAATTCTTTTTTAACCAATTGATTCACCGTGTTGCCGTCAGCTTTACCTTTTACTTTAGGCATTACGGCTCCCATTACTTTACCCATGTCTTGCATCGATGAAGCACCGGTTTCTTCAATTGTTTGGCGAACAATTTCAGCTAACTCCTCAGTAGACAGCTGTTTTGGCAAATATTGATTTACAATATCCAGCTCCTCTTCAAGTTTAGCTACTAAGTCTTCTCGCCCAGCATTCTGAAATTCACTTAATGAATCTAAACGCTGTTTTTTCTCTCTAGATAAAACAGTCAGTTCTTCATCTTCGGTCAATTCAGAATGTTTTTTTATCTCTTCGTTTTGAATAGCAGACTTTAACATGCGTATCGTCTTAAGAGATTCTTTATCTTTAGATTTCATCGCAGCTTTCATATCTGTATTCAATTGATCTAAAATAGCCATTATATCACCTTCGTCTATCTAATTAGCGTGAACGACGGTTACGTTTTCTAGCTTCTTCAGATTTCTTCTTACGTTTAACACTTGGTTTTTCATAGCGTTCACGTTTACGAGCTTCTCTTAGTGTACCGCTTTTAGAAACAGAACGTTTAAAACGACGAAGAGCGTCATCGATATTTTCACCTTTTTTGACATTAGTCTTAGTCAATGTGTTCCCTCCCCTCGTGCGTTTAGGCAGTTCCGTTACATTATGATGGTCAAGCTTCACAATTAACTTCCTTACCTTGGGCATCATTACCCAGTTACAAAATTATTAATTGAAAATGAAATTTCAATTCAAAAAACATTATATAAAATTATTATATCAACGTCAATACTCCATTTACTTTTAGCTTACATAATTTTTATTTGTTTTTTGAAATAACGTAAATATGATATGTTAGAAAATGAAATAACATAGTAATAAAAAGGATAATAAATTAAAAAATTAAATTATTGGCATTGTTCACACAGTCCAAAAATTTCAAAGCGGTGCGATGTAATTGTACATCCTGGTAATTGATCTTTTAAATAATCCATTGGACAATCATCAATTTCTCTAGTGTTGCCACAATTCGTACAGATAAAGTGATGATGATGCCCATGAACATGACAATTAGAACGAAATAACTTTTCACCATCAAGTTCAGTTGATTCAATAATTCCTAAATCATTAAAGGTGTACAAGTTACGATAAATGGTATCGGGACTAATTCCTTTATATTTAGAATCCATTGCCTTTTGGATATCACTGGCGGATAAATATTTATTTTTATCGTATAAAATTTTAAGCATTTTTAAACGCTTGTCAGTCATTTTATAATTATTCTCTTTTAAAGTTTCAATGGCACTATTTAATGAATTCATATTTATTACTCCTTTAAAATCAATTGCCAATATAGTAAAGTATAACTGAAATAGTTTATTATACCAATGAAGGATGAGGTTATGGAACCTATAATCATTTATACTCTATCAGATTCAGTGGGAAGCAACCCTATTAATGTTGCTAAAAGCGTTATAGCACAGTTTTCTGACTTAGAATGTCCTATTCGAAATTTCCCGTTTATTAAAAGTGATAAACAGTTACTAAATATATTATATCTTGCGAAAGAAAAACAAGCGATGGTTGTTTTTAATTTTGCCAATATTAAACGTGTCGAAACATTAGAAAAATACTGTGACGAACATCACATTTTTTACTATAATTTATTGACACCTCTTGTTAATGAAATATCTAAGCGAATTGGTGAAGCACCTAATCAAATTGCTGGTGCAAATCATCAACTCGATAAAGAGTATTTTAACCGCATTAAAGCAATGGAATTTGCTGTTCAGTATGATGACGGTCAGGATTCAAAAGGGTTTTTGCAAGCAGATATTGTCTTACTTGGAATCTCAAGAACATCAAAAACACCGTTAAGTATATATTTAGCAAATGAAGGTTTTAAAGTAGCCAACCTTCCTTTAATGCCTGAAAGTAAGGTTCCTAAAGAAATATATGAAGTTGATACTAAACGGTTGATCGGTTTAACAAATGATAAAAATATTCTTATGAGTATTCGTCAAGAACGCATGCGTTCTTATGGTTTAAGTGATGATTCAGTATATTCGAATCGCGACCGAATCGAAAAAGAACTAGAGTATGCCAATACTCTTTATAAAGAATTAGGTTGTTTTACAATTAATGTGGCTAATAAGTCTATAGAAGAAACAACCGCTATTATTAAAGATTATCTAACCCAGTAATATAAATGGTTAATTAAATAAATCCGTCATTCATAAAGATTTAAAGAGAGTAATCAGATTTTAAATGTCCTCATAAAGTTAGAGTTTTTTACTATAACTATTTCTAGGCACAACCTTTAAAACTGTATTTACTCTCTTGTTTAATATTCAATTTCCATTTTATTGATCTTTAGTTTCATGATCTTTGAGAACGAAAATTAAAGCAAGTGCTGTTAATGCAAAGATTGCAATAAAAATTAAACCTGCTCTAGCACCACCAAGGTTGATTGCAGTCGCTTTTTGGCTAGTTAATTCATTCATTGAATAATTCGAAGTGAATGCCGTTACCACACTCATTGCTATAAACAATATTGAGATCGAAAAACTGGAACTGATTTGACGGAACGTTTGTCTAACAGACGTGGCATGTCCCATTTCTTCTTTGGTGATTTCATTCATTCCTAAGGTAGTTATTGGAATGTTAAAGATACCAAATCCAGCATAAATGAATGCACAATAAATCATTACTAGAAATAGTGATGTGTTTTCTGAAACTGTTGCTAGCATAACCGCTCCAAAGGCTAAAGAAACGCCACCAAAAATTCCGATTTTAGCAATCCCAAGTTTATCAAAAAGTCGTCCTGAAATTGGAGCTAAGACCGTTTTAATAATGCCTGCTGGTAAAAGTATTAAACCAGTAATACGTGCACCAAATCCTCGAACAGTTTGAATATAGATTGGTAGAACAGTCGATACCCCATTAATAATTATTAAGGCAAGCGTTGCTACAATAACAGCAATTGTATATTTTCTGTTTCTCAATAGTCGAATATTTAGTAAAGGTTTTTTAGATTCCAAATTAAAGCGGATAAACTTAAAAATAAAGAATAAAGCAATCACTAAACTGATGTAGGCCAGGGGTGAACGGAGACCAGATGAACCAAAAACAGATATACTGTAAAGTAATAGTCCAAAACCAATTAGTGAATCACGCACGCTACTCCATTGAATTTGAAGATTACTATTAGGTAGTACATCAGGTAAAATTAACCAAGTTAATGGTATAAGTATAAGTGTTATTAAACCCCATAAGTAAAATAGTGCATGCCAAGTAAATAAATCGACAATACTTCCACCAACGAAAGGCCCCAAAGCCATGCCAACCCCTATGACCCCACTCATTACTCCTAAAGCACTACCTCGTTTATCAATAGGTATTAAAGTAAGAAGTACGGTTTGCATAATCGGCAGAATCATTCCGGAAGCAATTCCTTGAATAATTGTTCCAGATACTACGGTTAGAAAATTAAAACCGATAGCTGTCACAAAACTACCAAAGCTGAATAATCCAAGCATCAAGTTAAATAAGTTGCGAGTACGATATTTAGTCATTGCAAATGCAGTAATTGGGACCATAATTCCCTTCACTAATGAAAATCCGGAAACAATCCACTGTCCTAATGAAGGTGAGATATCAATTGACTCTATCATTGACGGAAGTGCTGTATTCATCGCCATTTGGTTAATGACTACGATAAAAGCTCCTAGGAACAGAGTCGCAAATATATAGTTATTATTGACTTCTAGATTATCTCTTTTGTCTAATTGTTTTCCTAGTAAATGGACGACCTTAGATCGTTTAAGATTTTTCACTGTTAAAATCTCCTACTATAGTACTTAAAAAAGGAAATCACAACAATGATTTCCTTTTCCGACTCCAATTCTTAACAAGAATAACGTTCATCATAGCAATATAAAATGATTAGTCAACTTTATTGCTTTTCACACGACCGTTCCAAGATGAAAAACCATCTTTTAGATAGTAAATATGATCATAGCCATTTTCTTTTAATTTTAATGCAGCACGTAAAGCAAGCATTTTATTATCTTCATACAGATAAATCGGTTGGTCTTTACGCAACTCATTCATACGTTGTTTTAATTGGGTATATGGTAAGTTACGTGCTCCTAGGATATGACGTCGCTTGTACTCATCACGTTCTCTAACATCAATTAATTGAACTTGACGAAGGTTTTTATTAAATTCTTCATTTGATAGAGCTGTTGCTGCTTTTTTACGTCTAAAGAATTGAACAATTTCATAAATCGCCCAACCTAGACCAACGACAATGATTAAAATTCTAATTGCAGTATTAATATCCATTAAAACTCTCCTCTTACCTTATTGTTCATTTAAAACTAATGAGCTCGCACCAATGACACCAGCGTCATTTTCCAATTGTGCAATGCGAACGGTTGTTTTATTTCTAAGTGGTGGGAATAAATAATCATTTAAGTGTGACTCAACCGTTTGTTTTAAGATATCTCCCGCTTTAGATACACCACCGCCAATAACGATCGTTGATGGGTTCAGTAAGTTTGAAATGTTTCCGATAGCAAAAGCCAAGTAATCACAAACAATATTAACAACCTCTAAAGCTAATTCATCTTCATTTTTTGCTTCATTAAAAACATCAACGGCTTCTAATTTTTTATTTTCTTTGAAAATAGCTTCTAGTGAAGATTGAACTTTCGATTTCTTTAACATTTCTGTCGCAATGCGAGCAATCCCAGTTGCGCTGGCTAAAGTTTCAAGACAGCCTTCTTTACCGCAAGTACATTGATATTCAAAACGACTATCACCTACAGTCATATGTCCAATTTCTCCAGCTGTATCACTTGATCCTTGTACTAACTGATTGTTAACAATAATACCCCCGCCTACACCAGTACCTAATGTGATGAAAACAACATTCGGTTCATTCGCCCCAGCACCTTTCCACTGTTCACCTAGTGCTGCTACGTTTGCATCATTATCTAAATAAAAAGGAATACCTAATGCTTTTTCAATTGTTTTTTTAACTGGTTGGACTGTACGCCAATTCAAGTTGTATGCACCAACAACAGTACCTTCTGCACGGTTCACAGACCCAGGTGACCCCATACCGATACCAATAAATTCGTCAGTTGACATGGCTAATTCATCCATTTTTGTTAGAATTGATTCGATAATATTTGGCACAACATGACTACCATCATCGCTAGTATCAGTTTTAATCGACCATTTATCGATGATGTCACCTGATTTTTTAATTATTGCAAATTTTGTTGACGTTCCGCCTAAGTCAATACCAATTAATTTGTCTTTCATTAATATTCTCCTTACTAAAATCCAAAATACATAATTTGATTATATCCCCAATACACCAAAATTAAAGCTATTATAATATAAACACTTGCGTATTTGATGCGATCTTTTAACTGATGATTGTAAGATTTTGAAATCACATAAGTAATTAAATAGCCCCCAACTAATCCACCAATATGACCCATATTATCAACACCAGTAGAAAATAATCCAAAAATAATATTTAAACCAATAAGTAAGCCATATTGTTTTGCAATCGCTTGTAATTGAAAACGATTTGGATAAAGTTTCGATAAAACGATTGTCGAAATAAATAAACCAAAAATTGCTGTACTCGCACCCGCAGAAATCGAACGATTAAATGCAAAACTAAATAAATTTCCCATAATCCCACTAAACATGTAAAGAATAAGGTATTTAGAGTGACCAAATAATATCTCTAACTGTGCGCCTAAGAAGTAGACAATGAGCATATTAAATACTAAATGAGTTAGTCCTATATGTAAGAAAATCGGTGTTATCAAGCGCCACCATTCATTGAACACAATAATTGAAAAATTATATTTCGCACCATACCCAATTAAAACGTCAATATTCTGAGTGCCTCCGCTAATGGTCATCAATAAAAATATAATAATGGTCACGATTAAAATCCCATAAGTAATAAAAGGTTTGCTTTTCATTTGATTTAATAATCTACTAGAAAAAATTTGGTTCATATCAACGCACCTCAAATCTATTTTAGGATGTAACAGTTTTAATTATAACATATACACCACTGAATTCATTAGTTTTCATAATACTTCAAATTTTTTTAGAATTATTGGATTTTTCATAAAAAACATGTTATTCTACCATGGTGTAGACTTTTAAATAAAGTCAGTAAGATTTTAGGAGGAATTAGTATGCGCGTTAACGTTACTTTAGAATGTACTGAATGTGGAGATCGTAACTACATTACTACAAAAAACAAACGTAATAACGAAGAGCGATTAGAAGTAAAAAAATATTGCCCAAGATTACGCAAAGTTACTCTTCACCGTGAAACAAAAGGTAAAAAATAATAGTAAATAAAAAGAGTTTGGAAGACCTCCAAACTCTTTTTAAATTTCTAAACTCTTTCTTATTCATTGACGTTCATTTCATCATTCGTCTCTTCAGTAGATTCTTCTGCATAGTCACCAACTTTAAAGTACGCATCCATTACCTGTCTTGTTGCCTTAACATTTTCGTAGTTACTTGTAATATTAGGCAAATAAGGAACAACAGCCGCCACGGCAATTTCCGGGGTTTCATACGGTGCATATGCCGTAAAGGTCATGTTAAAGACGCTAGTTCCTCTTAATTCAGGATCTTCACTCCAATACGCAGCTTGAGCAGTACCTGTTTTTCCAGCAACAGAATATTCGCTACCTTCAAAGAATATCGGTCCTAAACCATGATCTTCATTAATTGCAGCATACATACCACTTTGAACTTTGTTCATCTGTTCTTCAGTTACGTCAATAGTATTCATAATACGAGGGGTAATTTCAGTCTTCAATCGACCAACTTCTCCGGTATCAGAGTCTGTCCCTCTGACTTCTGTAACAAAACGAGGGGCATAACGCGTGCCGCCATTAGCAATTGTTGAAATATACTGGGCTAGTTGAAGTGGCGTATACGTATCATATTGACCGAATGATTGATACAAGACAGAACCAGGATTTTGAATATCACTTTGTTGACCAGTCATTTCATTAGGCAGTTGTACGCCTGTTTCAGTACCTAAACCGAAATGAGAATAGTAATAACGTAATTTTGTAATTGCTTCTTCGGCTTCAAAATTAAGTGGTTGATTTGGTTCATAATCCCATTTATCCCCCATCCGCATTGCAATTTTTGACATATAGATGTTTGAGGAATATTTTAGTGCACCTATTTCATCTAATGATCGACTACCATTCATGTTAAAGAGTGATGATATACGACTTGAACCTTGGAATGTCATTGGTTGATCGACCATCACATTATTGGTTTCATCTAGGACGCCATCCATATAACCAGCCAAGATCGTTGCTCCCTTAATAGAAGACCCCATTTCAAAAGCTTTGGTCATAGTACCTAGTGCATCATCAACAATTTCTCCCTCTTCATTAATGCGTTTCCCAGTAATGGCCAGTACATCTCCATTCCTTGGATCTAAGGCTACTAAATAAATTGAATCATTCAATCCAATACGTTTTTGTAATGAATTTTCAGCAATCTGTTCCACTTGTTCTTGGAATTCAATATCAGTACTTAAAATCAGGTTATCCCCTTTACTTCCAGGGTATTGAATAGTTTGATTGATAATTTCACCTTGATTGTTAGTTTCGGTATCAATCTTAGATTTGCTACCACTTAATACATCTTCAAATTGATATTCTAAATAACTCACACCCACGCGGTCGTTTCGCGAATAACCTTTCGCTAAGTATTCTCGTAAGTTGGCTTCAGGAAGACCTGTTTGTTCGTTAGAAACAGACCCTAAAATGGAGCGCATCATATTTCCTTCTGGATAAGTTCTCTCCCAATTTGTTCCTGTACCTACGCCAGGCAAATCATCCAAGTTTTCACTAACCATAGATAATTCATCCGGAGTCACATCATAACTCTTTACGTTAATCGTACTTAATGCATAAGCAGAGTTCATTTTTGTAAAAATAGCTACTGCTGTTTTTTCAACGTCACTAAAGTCCTTAATCTCTTTATCTTCAATAAATTCAAGTCTATCTGAATAATCTAATTCATCAATATCTTCATTTTCTTCTAAAAATACGTTAACTCGATTGTCGACGTCTTCTCGATTAATCGCATAAAAATAATCCTTCATATCTCTAATACTGATATCTGGATTATCGGATTTAAAAGGGTCTTCATTTGGCAATGAAATAACATGAGCTAATTTGTTTGAAACCTCAGCCATGGTAGACACTGACGTACTTGGTCCTCTCGTATAAGTAATCGTATTATGTGCCTCGTTGCCTACTAACTTACGTAACTGAGCATCATAAATTTCTCCACGGGCAACTGAACCAGTAATAGTTGTACTTTCTGTTCGGTTTACTTCTGCTTGATATTCTTCTTGTTTTAAAATTTGCATGTAACCAAGTCTTAAAATTAATATTGTAAATAAGACAAACACGCCAAAAAATAATAAGTTTAATCGAAAAGGTATATGTGATTTTAATTTCACTCTTTGATGTCTATGAGGAGTTTTCATCCATATCTCTCCCATTTATAAATGTACTCCTTATTTTAGCAAATGTAGGAAGATTTTGCATCAAGCATCAAGAATAATTTTAAATTACGTAACCAATAATTAAATATTTTTTCATAACTCTATTAAAAAGAGTTGTTTGATTTTAGTTTGTATATTAAGACGAGTCAAAATAAAATAAGGAACCTGACTGTTAATCAGGTTCCTTTAGAAAACTTTATGAATTATTTAGCATCTTCGTAACGTTTCGCTACTTCTTCCCAGTTTACAACGTTCCAGAATGCATCTACGTAATCAGGACGTTTGTTTTGGTAGTTTAGATAGTATGCGTGTTCCCAAACATCAATACCTAACACTGGTATTTTATTATCAGATAATGGTGATTCTTGGTTTGGTGTGCTCACAACTTCTAATTCGTCATTGTTTACAACTAGCCAAGCCCATCCTGATCCAAATTGTCCAGTTGCTGCCGTTTTGAATTCATCTTGGAATTCTTCAAAGCTACCAAACTTTTTATCAATGGCTTCTGCTAACGCACCTTCTGGTTTGCCGCCACCATTTGGTGAAAGGATAGTCCAGAATAATTTGTGGTTTGCGTGTCCACCACCGTTTTTAAGGATGGCACCTTTTAATTCTTCTGGTAGCTCGTCTAACTTAGAAACTAATTCTTCAATTGATAAATCAGCATATTCATCATGGCCTTCTAATGCTGCGTTTGTTTTATCAACATAGCCTTGATGATGTTTTCCGTGGTGAATTTTCATTGTTTCTTCATCGATGTGTGGCTCTAGTGCATCGTGAGCATAAGGTAATTCTGGTAATTTATAAGTCATAATTAAAATCCTCCTAAAGATTTTTCTTAAGTATACATCTATTCTAACATTCGGTAAGTAAATTTCAAAAAAATTGCTTATACGAATTTCCTATTAGACCCTGCTTTAAATAAATTTTTCTATTATTAATTTAGTTTGATGAAATTTGTTGACTATAAAACAATTTGACTATACATGATTATCATTGATTTTATTAATTATTTTCTAATAAACATTCTATATTCTTGTGATTTTCCGTTATTATTAAGAAGTGGTAATAATCTCTACATTTTTATGAATAGATAACTAAATAGTGTAAACATAATAAGTATTTATCGTTTATTCTTTTACTTAACGTTAAAACCTGTAGAAAATTTTATTATTTCACGTTTTTTTCTTATATTAATTAGTTATCTTTCATAACTATTTGTTATCATATAGGGAACGATACTTTTATGTGAAAGGAAACGATTCTTTTGTCCCAATATATTAAGTTAGCTTTCATAAACCCTTTAGGGATTGTGAAAGGTAAAAACATGTCTTTCAATACTTTTTTCAAAATTTTTTTTCTATTAGTATGTATTTTTTTACTACCTACATTAATGAATATTCCTCAAATTTTCGGACAGTTTCAAAACGATATTGCTGAAGTTAATGAAAAAATTCCAGAGTTCGAGGTTCAAGATGGAGTAATTGTTACTGATGAGAATGACTACATACACTTAACTGATTCAGCAATATTTTATTTTGACCCGAATAACGCGTTATATGATGATGGGCTCATCGAGCGTAATGTGGATCTCGGTTTCGCCCCACTAAACATTGCTTTAACTAATGATAAACTTTTATTTTACGTCAGTGGAATAGAACAAGGTATCAGTTATGTTTCTATACCAGATTTTAGTTATGACACTCTCACAATGATTTTAGAATCTTTAACGAAATCAAATCTATTAGTTTTACTATTAACTGTTGTATTACTGTTTATGATTTCATCCTTACTACTCCTGTATCAACTTGCGCTAATTATTTTAACTAATTATTTAATTTCTATTTTTCAGTCAACACGGTTTAAGATGGGAGAAGTTGCAAAAATATCAATTTTATCAATAACGCTGCCTGCTGTAGCCTTAACAATCGCACGGCTCTTAAATATCAGTACGGTCTATTCTTTACAACTATTTACTTTATTCTCAACCCTACTTTTCTTGCTAGCAATACTCCGGCACAAAAAAATATTAAAAGGTCATTAAAGTTATATAGATATTTATAGCAAATTAAGGTAAACTTATTACGGATAAACTATTTTCAGGAGGATCAATATGAATTATAAACATAAAGTTTCAGAAATTATTCATAATGAATTAAAAGACGATTTAAGCCAAGAAGAAATTTATAATCTTCTTGAAAAACCAAAACAAGAGGAACATGGTGACATTGCGTTTCCTACTTTTCAATTAGCTCGTATATTTAGAAAAAATCCTAACGAAATTGCTACTGACCTAGCTTCTAAATTTGATGATGAACTTATTAAAGAGGTTAAAGTAGTTGGTCCATATGTAAACTTTTACTTAAACCGTAAAATCATCTCAAAATCTGTAGTCAAAACTGTCCTTGATGAAGGTTCAAACTATGGTAATCACAATATAGGTAAAGGTAAAAATGTCCCTATTGACTTATCTTCACCAAACATTGCTAAACCTATGTCAATGGGTCATTTACGTTCAACAGTTATCGGTAATGCTATTTCTAATATTGTTAAAAAAATGGGCTTCAACCCTGTTAAAATTAACCACTTAGGTGACTGGGGTACTCAATTCGGTAAATTAATCTACGCTTATCTACAGTGGGGTGACGAAGATGCGATTAAAGAGGATCCAATTAATGAACTATTACGTATCTACGTTAAATTCCACAATGAAGCTGAGGAACATCCAGAATTAGAAGATGAAGGCCGTTATTGGTTTAATAAACTTGAAAACGGTGATGAAAAAGCTACGGAATTATGGAAGAGATTTAGAGATTACTCATTAAGAGAATTTAACAAAGTCTATGAACGCCTAAACTTAGAATTTGACTCTACTAAAGGTGAAGCTTTTTATAACGATAAAATGCATGAAACAATTGAATTAATCGAAAACTCAGGCGTTTTAGTTGAAGATCAAGGTGCTAAGATAATTAATTTAGATAAATACGATCTTAATCCAGCTTTAATTATGAAAAAAGACGGTTCAACGCTATACATTACTCGTGATATCGCTGCCGCTCTTTACCGTAAAAAAACGTATGACTTTGCACAATCATTATATGTAGTAGGTCAAGAACAAGCGAACCACTTTCAACAACTTAAAGGTGTTCTTAAAGAAATGGGTTATGAATGGGCAGATGACATCCACCATATTGGGTTTGGTCTAATTACGAAAGACGGACAAAAATTATCTACACGTAAAGGTAAGATTGTCTTACTTGAAGATGTTCTTAACGAAGCAGCTGATCGTGCATTAGAACAAATCAAGGCGAAAAACCCTAATTTAGAAAATAAAGAAGAAATCGCTGATCAAGTTGGTGTTGGTGCTGTTGTCTTCCATGATCTGAAAAATGACCCGATGAATAACTTTGACTTTACCATTGATGAAGTTGTCCAATTCGAAGGTGAAACTGGACCATATGTACAATACACACGTGTACGAGCATTAAGTATCTTAGATAAAGCTGAATTTTCTGCTGATAAAGTTGACATCGACGGCTTATCAGATGAATACAGCTGGAGAGTTGTAAAACTGATTGAAGACTTCCCTAACGTTATCGAAAGAGCATATAACAACTTCGACCCTTCTATTGTTGCAAAATACGTGATTAACTTATCACAAGCATTCAATAAATTTTATGCGAACGTTCACGTTTTAGACGAAGATGAAGAACGTGATAGTCGCCTAGCATTAGTAAAAGCTGTTGAAGTTCTTATAAAGATCAACCTAGAATTACTAGGTATCAGTACTCCATCAGAAATGTAATAACATTCAAATATCCAAAAAGATTGAGTCCAAAAAGGGTTCAATCTTTTTTTATCTAAAATTGCTCTCTTCCCTAATCTTTTCATAAATAAAATGATAGAAATCTTTAAAATACAAATAAATAGAGTTATGATTGATACTTTCTGAATCCATCTTATCCATGAATAAACGTACAAAGTGAATTAATTGCCAATGCATCATCAATCGTGCAGTTCACCTTTGAAACTTTTAAGTTGCGATTCTTTTAAGATTTTAAAATACATATCATTAATTGACGATATAAAAGTAAAGATTAATCCTCAAATATTCAAAAAGCATATCATATTGTTTGAATAAACAATATGATATGCTGATTTTATACATGTTTTAATTATGAAATTAAATTTGAAAAATATTCAACATCTAAAATATCAATTTTTTTCCGACTATATTTAATTTTTCCATCTTCAGTTAGCCATTTAACGACTTTCCCAGCGGTTTCGCGGGTGGTCCCTGCCACTTCTGATAACTGAATAATCGTTAATGGATATGGAATAACAATCATATCATCATTTTTGATACCTAAATCATACATCCATAATGCAATCATAAATTCAACACGCTCTGCCGCACTAGATACAGATGTTAGTTGAATTCGTTTCTCATGATATCTTAAGACATCAGCCATATTGCGATACATTTTAATCAATAAGTTAGGGGCTTCTGAAATAATATTATCAAAGGTTTGAGTTGGGATCATAAGTAATGTCGTATTTGTTTCAGCATGACCAGTATATTGATGATGGGATTCGCTAAACAGCTCACTATAAGAAAAGAAGCTATTTAAGGTGACAAAATCAATATAGTTGTGCTCACCGTCATAACTTAACTTTTCAATTTTTATAAGACCTTGTAAGACAAAATAATAATAATTTTTTGGATCATGTTCGTAAAAAATAATTTGACCTTTATTGTATTGTCGAATTAAAGATTCGTTTTTGATCTGACCAACATCTTCAGCTGAAAAAATTTTAAAAAATGGTCGTTCTGATAACTGATCCATATATATTTCAATATCTCGGTTTACCATTCAATACAACTCCAATTATAAATCATTGATAATACTTAAGCCCATTAATTCAAATGAATCTTCAATAACCTTGATAACTAATTGAACTACATTATAATCAGCAGATTTTAAATCTATTTTATCATGTAAGTCATTTAAATTAATATAATTATGAGTAATTTCAAATAATTTTACAAGATAATTGGTCAAAACCACCGAATCATAGTTAGAAAGAAACTGATCAACAGTTAAGTCAAAGACTCTAAGGTGCCATAAAAGTCTGAAATTTTGTTCAGTATCCTCTATTAAATTTGTCGTTTCATCTAAATCACAACTTAATTTAAATTGTTTTAACACATGTAATAATTTTATAAGATGAAGTGCTTTATTATTTAGTAAGTCATCAAAATTATCGATGTCAATAGTGATGATTTCATCTCTATAGTGATCTAAGGTTTCATATATCAAACTATTGACAGCTAATTTTTCGGCAGTAATCGTATCAACGCATAGTTGCTGCTTGATATATGTCTTGAATTGACCAACAATATTCAAAATTGCCATTTGCTCCCTATTAGGTATTTCTTTATCAATGGTCTCAATCATTACCGGACTATATCCAATATGCTGAATTGATTGATACCAATCACAATTTAATTGTTTCAAGATACGTTTTAACTTAATAAAGTGTTCAGACTGCTCTTTTCCAATAATATAGATTGCTTTATCAAATCCGTACTCATTATAACGATAGTGAGCGGCAGCTAAATCACGTGTTAAATAAGTTGAATAGCCGTCTATATCTTGAATCAACACTTCTTGATCATCAATCATTAAATAAAGGGAATGATGCTTTTTAATTGCTTTATTATTTTGCTCAATCATTTTTATCATTTGATCGTTATAATCAGTGTAGGAAGATTCTCCTTTAATTGAGTCAAACGTGATTCCAAAAGTATCGTAAATTTTATTAAATAATTTCATTGATAAATCTTTTAACCATACCCATGTTTCAAAGACTTTGCCTTCTTTTAAAGTAAGTTGTCTAAAAACTTGAAGTGTTTCTTCTTCTAGATATGGATTAATTTGTAAATTATTAATATACAGTTGATACAACTCATCTAATTCCTTAGTAGGGTTTTCTTCAATCGCTTTGATATTACCCCATTTATGAATAGCTAGTATGATACTACTTAGAGGTAGTCCCCAATCCCCTATGTGATTGATTTTAACGGTTTTAAAGCCTTTTTTATCGTAAGTATTTGCAATGATATTTCCGATGATCGTTGATCTAAAATGTTGATAAGACATCGGTTTGCCAACGTTAGGTGAACTCATATCGATCGCTACTACTTGTTCATCTTTGTGTTGTTTAATTTCAAATGATTCTTGACATTTTAAATCATCTAAAATTATTTCTTTATTTAAATAAAGAACATAAGACTCTGATGATTCAGAGTGCTCTATTAAAAATTTATCCGACATTTGATCTAACTCTGAGTTAAATTGTTTAACAGTTCCTTTAATATTTTCTTTCGGGATAATCATTTCAATGAAATCACCAGTGAATAGTAATTGAAGATCGGAAAATAAATAATGATCATCTAATAAAGGTAGTAAGTGGTCTTCAATTTCTTTTTTTATATGCATGTGTATATCATCCTTACAGATCTATATAAAAAGCCAAATACTAACTGGCTATGGCTAGTAATTGGCTTATTATAACATATTTTAACGATAACTGATTGTTGTACCAGCGCTTTCTTTGATTAATTTTTCAAGGTTGTCTAATGAAGTAATTACTGATTTACTATTTGGGCTTTCTTTAACAAATGCCATAGTTGCTTCTACTTTAGGCAACATACTACCTGGTGCGAATTGGTCTTCATCAATATAAGCTTGTAGTTCGTCGTAAGTAACAGATTCTAATTTTTTCTGATCTGGTTTGTTGTAGTTAACAAATACATTATCCACAGCAGTCAAGACGATAAATAAATCAGCATCGACAGCAGCAGCTAATTTTTGTGAAGCAAAGTCTTTGTCAATGACAGCTTCTACACCTTCAAGAGTATGGTCATTATTTTTAATAACCGGTACTCCTCCTCCACCACCAGCAATAACAACGTGTTTGTTTTCAATTAATGTTTTAATGACATCAATTTCTTTAATATCTACAGGTTTTGGTGATGCAACAACTTTACGCCATCCACGACCAGCATCTTCTTTAAATACTGAATTAGATTTGTCCATTTCTACTTTTGCATCTTCTTCGCTGTAATATGGGCCAATTGGTTTTGTAGGGTTAACAAAAGCATCATCGTTTTTATCAACGATCACTTGTGTAACAACTGATGCAACTGATTTATTGATGTTTAATTTCTTTAGTTCATTTTGTAATGCGTTTTGTAACCAATAACCGATACTTCCTTCAGTCATAGCAACTAAAGAATCTAATTCAAAAGCAGGGTTTTTCTCTGAATCTGCTTCAATATTTTGTAGTAATAAGTTACCAACTTGTGGACCATTACCGTGAGTGATAATTAATTCATCACCGTTTTCAATTAATTTTACTAAATTTTTGGCTGTTTTCGCTAATGCTTCTTTTTGAGCTGTTGCAGTAGGATTATCTGTTAAAATCGCGTTCCCACCTAATGCAACGACAATTTTTCTGTTTGACATCGACTGATTCCTCCATCAATAATTCTTATTTACAAGCTAACTTTTTAATTGCTTCAGCATAAATTTCCATGGCATCATAGTAATTAGACAGTGGCATACATTCATCAATTTGGTGGAATGTTACTGGGACATCTTCAAGTCTTGCTCCGAATGCGACACAGTTATCCATCGTTCTTGCAAAAGTTGCACCACCTGAACTAATTGGTTCAGAATGGTCACCTGTCATTTCTCGGTATACACTTAATAAGGTCTGTACAAGTTCACTATCTAAAGGTACGTATAAAGATCTTAGGTAATCATATTCTTCATAGGTTAGATTATACTCTTTAGCAGCTTCTTTAAGTTGCTTCACAATATTATCTTTATCTGCAGTTACAGGAATACGCATATCAATACCGATTTTTGTTTCATTTTCATTGATGATTAGTCTAGAAACATTCACAGTTAATGGACCACTTACCTCATCTTGAACGTCACCAAAAATACCTGTTGCTTTAGGCTTCTCAGTAATATATTCAGTAATGAAAGCTAAAGTATCGCTATCATAATATTTATTTAAGGCAGCAACTAAACGAGTTAATGCGTTAACCCCTTCATCAGCATTTTTAGAGTGTACTGATTTACCTTTAACGATAATTTCACCATTATTATCTTCGTACTCAAAACCGAGAGTATCTAATTCCGATTTTACTTCATCAATTTTATTACCATTATATACACCTTTATCTGGCACAACGTTAAATGCACCATTATTGTTTAATAATAATTCAGTTGATCCTTTACCGTTAAGGTAGCATTGTAATAAACCTTTTTCTGCATAAGTTAACGGAAAATCAGCATCTGGCACAAAACCAAATGAAGCTTTTTCTTCTTTTGCATTGTATTGATCCATACATCGCCATAAATTTTCTTCATCTGTTCCGAATACGAAACGAACGCGTTTGTTTAACTTATAGCCTTCATCCATTAGAGCTTTTAGGGCATAAAGAGCTGCTACTGAAGGTCCTTTATCATCTTGAGTACCACGGCCATACAATTTGTCATCTGCGATAGTTAATTTAAAAGGATCATATTTCCACTCATCTTTATTATCTGCCGGAACAACATCTAAGTGGCAAAGAACAACCATCAATTCATCGCCAGAACCCATTTCAGCATAGCCATAGTAACCTTTGGGATCAATAGTTGTTTCAAAGCCTAAAGATTTGCACTCTTCTAGAGTCGCTTCTAAACAAGCTTGAATATCTTCCCCAAAAGGGGTCCCTTCAGCCTTTTCATTTAGTACTGAAGGATAAGAGATCAGTTTTTCTAATGTTTTTAAACTTTCTTCTTGTACATTTTTTGTTAATTTATGTTCCAATGATCGCATCTCCTCTAATATCTGTCTAAACGATTAATCCATAAGTGTTTTATACTATTATTGTATCACTTTAATGACTATTTATTCAGGAAAATTATTAGATAATTGCAAATACTACTAATAATGCAATCGATACAGCAATAATAATCAATGAAAGTTTAGTCATGAATTTCCACCATACAGTTAAGTCAACTTTAGCAATCGCCAACGCACCCATTACAACACCAGATGTAGGCGTTAAGATATTAACGATACCAGAAGCTGCTTGATATGCAGTGATTACTAAGTGTTCTGCGACACCTGCAAAGTTACCCATTGGCGCTAAAATACCCATTGTAGCTGCTGCTAATCCTGATGTAGATGGAATTAAGAATGACATTGGGATATAAAATAGGTAAGTTAATACAATAAATACGCCAGATGATAAGCCAGATAATAGATTTTCACCCCAGTAAAGTACTGTTGCAGTGATTTGGCCATCATTCATTACAACTTGAATACCACGAGCAACTGACACAATTAACGCGACACTGATCAAGTCTTTTGCGCCTTCAATAAAAGCATTCACATAGTTTTCTTCGCCAAGGCCATATACAAATGCAATAATAATTGACATTAAGAAGAATAAAACTGTAATTTCAGTTAGGTACCATTGACCTAATGGAATTAATGATTGACCTAGGATGTTTCCTAAGAATGAGTTATACAACATATTATGGAAATCTTCGAAGAATGTCCAGTTAGCGTTTAAATCTGCCCACGGAATTAAACCAAAGATCATAATGATGAATGATAAGAAGAACAAGACTAAAACTGTTTTTTGTTTTGACGTTAATTCATCTAAATCCTCTTTAACTTTAAAGTGTTCTTTTTGCTCATCTAATTGATCATAAATATATGAATTTTTAGGGTCTGCTTTAACTTTTTTCGCATAACTAGATACATACCATGCACCAATAACATAAGTTACAACTAAGAAGATAACACGTGGAAGGATACCTTCACCCATACTTACACCAGCCATTGCTGAAGCAATGCCAGTAGCAAATGGGTTAACTGTTGATGCTAAAACACCAAGACCTGAACCTACTAATACAACTGCAACACCAACAATGGAGTCGAAACCTGCGGCTACCATTAAAGGAATGAGTAACGCATAGAAGGGGATAGTTTCTTCCGCCATACCGTAGGAAGATCCACCAAGAGCGAAAATTGCCATAAGTATCCAAATTAATTTAGTCATACTGTCTTTATTGTTACGGATAACAGATGCAATTCCCGCATCAATCGCACCGGTAACTGTTACAACGTTTAAGAAGCCACCAATTACTAAAATAAATAGCGATATTTCAATAGCGCCTTGAGTTAACTCGTTACCAATCATACCGATAAATGGTGCAGATAAAACATCCCAAATACCTTGTGGGTTTTGTGTTACTGTGTGATATGTATTAGCTATAAAAGTACCATCGTCTGTTAAATCATATGATCCTGCTGGAATAATCCAAGTTAAAATTGCAATGACAATCGTTATTAAGAATAATATTGTAAAGGAGTTAGGCATTTTAAATTTCTTTTTCATTTTTATCAGTACCTTTCTTTTATTTAAAAAATAGCAGGGTTGCATGGCAACCCTGCTGATTATCTACAAGGCAAGCCTAAACTTTAGGAATAAATAAATTACCATTTGTTGCTGCCATAATTGCTTTAATTGAGTGCATTCTATTTTCAGCTTGTTGGAACTGTTTACCTTGTTCACTTAGGAATACATCGTCTGTAACTTCCATTTCTGATAGTCCAAATTTTTCCTCAATATCTTTACCGTATAGTGTGTTTGTATCGTGGAATGCTGGTAGACAGTGTAAGAAAATGTAATCTCCTTCAATTTTATTTACTAATTCTTTGTTAATTTGATAAGGTTTTAATAGATTAATGCGTTCTTCAAACTTATCTTCTTCACCCATTGATACCCAAACGTCTGCATATAACACGTCTGCATCTTTAACAGCGTTGTCAACATCTGCAGTTATTTCTACTGTAGCACCTGATGCTTCTGCGTATTCTTTAGCTTTTTCAACAATCCAGTCTTCTGGGAATAATTCTTCTGGAGAAGCAATTGTAATGCTAACACCTAAGATTGACCCAGCTATTAATAAACTGTTTGCCATATTGTTACGTCCATCACCTGAATACACAAGTTTTAGACCTTCTAATTTACCGAACTCTTCTTTAAGAGTCATAAAGTCAGCGATCATTTGTGTTGGATGCCACTCGTCTGTTAAACCATTCCATACTGGAACGCCAGCATGTTCACCTAATAGTTCAACAGTTTCTTGACTGAATCCACGGAATTCAATTCCGTCGAACATACTACCTAAAACTTTAGCTGTATCTTCTACTGATTCTTTTTTACCTAATTGAATATCGTTTGCACCTAAATACTCAACGCTTGCGCCTAAGTCATTTGCTGCTACTGTAAAAGCTGCTCGTGTACGTGTTGATGATTTTTCAAATAGTAAGCAAATATTTTGATCTTTCATATATTCGTGTGGAATATTACGTTTTTTTAGGTCTTTTAAGTGAATAGAGAAATCAATTAAATACTCTAATTCTTCTCTTGTAAAATCAATTTCTTTTAATAAGTTTCTGCCTTGGAACATCTAACATTCTCCTTTATCTGTGTATAATAGTTTTGTGTTTTAATTAGATATCTTCACGATATAATGGCATACTCATGCAACGAGGACCACCACGACCGCGTACTAACTCACTACCTTTAATCTTGTGCAGTGTAATTCCAGCTTCTTCTAATAACTTGTTTGTAATTGTGTTACGTTCATAAACAACGACTTCACCTGGAGCGATTGCTAGTGTGTTTGAGCCATCGTTCCATTGTTCTCTTGCAGCACCAACAATGTCTCCGCCTGCACATGGGATTAAAGTTACTTTGTCGATTCCTAATGCATCAGCTAATACTTCGTCTAATTTATTACTGTCTTTTTCTTCAATGTTAACTGATCCGTCTTCACCAGGAGTTAATGAAACTACGCGTAAACCTGCTTCGATTTCTGGGTGAATTGTGAATTTATCGTGGTCGATCATTGTGAATACAGTATCTAAGTGCATGAATTTACGGTGTTCACCGATTAAGAATGCTAATACTTCTTTGAATTCACCAGTTTCGAATACACGACGAGCTAATTTTTCAATTGAGCGTGAATCAGTACGTTGTGAGATACCCACTGCTAAACAATCTTTAGATAATACTAACTCATCTCCACCTTCGATACGTGTATCTTCATCACGGTTGTAGAAACGTTCTACTTTATCTCCACCGTATTCTGGGTGGTATGTGAAGATATAGTGTCCGTATAATGTTTCACGGTTACGTGTATCTGCATACATGTGATTAACTGTTACGCCGTTACCCATCGTTGCAAACGGGTCGCGAGTGAAGTATAGGTTTGGCATTGGATCAACTAAGAATGGATAATCCGATTCCATTAAGTCTGCTAATGAGTCTTGGCTGTCAGATTTGATTTCGTTTTTCTTGAAGCCTTCCATTGTTTTTAGTACCATATCAAATGTATCTAATGATAATAAGTGTTCTTTAACTAATTTTTGAATATTTTCTGAATCGATGCCAGCTTCGGAAATCCATTCATCAACGAATTGTTCTTTAACATCAGCATGTTCAAGTGCTTCTGTAACTAATTGTTCTAGATATAATACTTCAGCTCCGTTTTCACGTAATACTTCAGCAAATCTATCGTGCTCTCTTTGAGCTTCTTCTAAGAATGGGATATCATCAAATAGTAAACGTTCCAAATAGTCAGGCATTAAGTTTTCTAATTCTTTTCCTGGACGGTGTAGAACTACTTTTTTCAATTTCCCGATCTCTGAATTGACTTGAATTGGTTTGTTAGACATAAAAAATGTTCCTTTCTTTTTTTAAATTTTTATTAACCTTATCTACAAACATAGTATAACAGTGAGCAAAGAATAGTGTATAGAATAGTTATCATAGTGAATGAGAAATTTTTCTCATATTTTGTAAGTGTTTACATTTTTGTCCTGATAGGTCAGTTTTTATGAGCAATTCTAATAATATCAATCCATTTAAATTTATTTACTATTAATTTTCAATAAATGTTATATTTTGTTGGAGATTATCATACTTATATTTAATTCATGTGAACTATTTTACAATAATCTATTTAACGATAATAATTGATATTCAATTGCAGCAATAATAAAACCAATTCAATACAGTTACTGCTTTTTTGTGATTTTCATTTTGGATCCTAATAAACCTCATGTAATGATATTAATATTGATATAGTATCACTCTTATTATTTAGAGCATATTTCTTACAGCTTCCCACTAATATATCTGTCAAATTTTTTAAAATCGTATTTTTTAACTTTCCTTTGTGTGATAGATACATAAAAAGCAGTAATTGAATTATGATAGCATGTGACTTCATCAATTCAACTACTGCGTTTATTGTATATCTATTTATTTTTCTTATTTAAGCGTCTATTACGACGATCTTTCCGTTTTTTGTAACGATTAATTTTCTTCTTATAATTTGGTTTGATTTTTTTCTTTGCTTTCTTAACCATGCCAGCAATTTCAGGATCATATTCACGTTTCTTATTGATCTCTTTTCTTCTTTGACGTTGGTCGTGGTGTTTCACGTCAATCATTTGATTGTTCCTAATTTCTTTCGGGCTAAATACAATACCTTTTTCCTCTAAATATTGAATTGACTCAAGTTCATCCGGAGTATAAAAAGTAATCGCAATACCTGGCAGATTATTTCGTCCAGTTCTTCCAACACGGTGAACAAAGAAATCCAGTTCATTCGGTATTTCTGCGTTAACGACATGAGAAACACCTTCTATGTCAATGCCGCGAGCTGCTAAATCCGTTGCAACAACAAATTGATATTCTAAGTTACGAATTTGGCGCATAACACGTCGACGTTCTCTTGGTTCAAGTCCGCCGTGGATAACAGCACATTCCAATCCCTTTTCCGATAATCTTTCTGCTATTTCATCAACTTTATCTTTTGTGTTAGCAAAAATCAATGCTAGGTATGGTTGACCGATTGTTAGCACATCATAGATTAAATCGACACGATCCTTTGTCTTGGTTGCAATCAACCAGTTGTTAATCGTATCGGCAATAATTGAATTATCATCTGAATAGATGAATTTCGGACTGTGCATATATTTTCTGAAAAATGGCTCTAACTTTTTAGGTATCGTTGCAGAGAATACTAACAGTTGATGTTTCTCAGATAACCGTTGTGCAATTTGATCCACATCAGCTAAGAATCCCATATCTAAAGTCATATCTGCTTCATCAACAACCATATATGGTGCTGTATAGATGTTTAAAGCGTTCGATTCAATCATATCTAACAGACGTCCTGGTGTCCCGATAGCAATATGTGGCTGTGTGGTTTCTAGTTTTTCTAGTTGTTTTTCCTTATCTACACCACCAATATAATTCTCAACATGAACTGTTGTTGGAGCAAATTTTACCAATTCTTTCGCGGCTTGATATAATTGGTTAGCTAATTCACGACTAGGTGCTGTAATTAGAATTTGCGTTTCTTGACGGTTTAAATCTAAATTATTAATTAATGGTAGTAAAAAAGCATGCGTTTTACCTGATCCAGTTTGTGATTGAACGACTAAATCTCTTCCATATTTAATTTCAGGAATTACTTTTACTTGGATTTCTTTTGGATGAATGAAGCCTATGTGTTCTAGGGCTTCATTTAAGAATTGTCTTAAATTATAATCTGTAAATTTGTTTTCCATATTTTTTCCCTCGTCTCCCCTTATATTTTATCAAAGCTAGAACATGATAGCTACAATATTTCATATGTTTATCCAACTTATCCCCCTTCTTTTTATGATATAATCTAATTTCAGACAGGAGATTGGAGAGATATTATGACTGTAAATGAAAAAGTATTATTTACTCTCTTTGGGGCAACCGGAGATTTAGCTGCGAGAAAATTATACCCAGCTATCTATCATTTATTCAAAAAGAATTGTATTTCAAAATGTTTTGCGCTGATTGGTACTGGTAGACGTGAATGGACGACTGAATATTATCGTAACATTGTACGAGAAGCAATTGCTGATATTGATGACAATAAAGTACTACAAGAAGAATTCGCTGATCATTTCTATTACAAATCACACGATGTGACAAATGTTGAGGAGTATGAAGCCTTTAAAGACTTTAGTGATGAAGTGGCTAACAAGCATAACATTGGAGGCAATCGTTTATTCTACCTTTCAATGTCTCCATCATTTTTTAAAGTAATTACAGAAAATTTAAAAGAGTATGGCTTTTTAGAAACGGATGGGTTTAACCGAGTAATCGTCGAAAAACCATTTGGTGAAGATGAAGCCAGCGCTATTCAGTTAGAAAAAGATCTAAGAAACTCAATTAATATTAAAGATTTATTCTTTATCGATCATTACTTAGGCAAGCCTATGATTAAAAATATATTGACAATGCGTTTTTCGAACCCACTTCTTAAAGCTATTTGGAACAAGGAGCACATCGATAATATTCAAATTACTTTGGCTGAAGAAGTAAGTGTTGAAGCTCGTGGTGACTTCTATGATAAGACCGGAGCTATTAAAGATATGGTTCAAAATCACATCTTACAATGCTTCAGTCTTTTAACTATGGATGAACCTCTTTCATTATGTACAAAAGATATTTTAGAGTCTAAAGTCAAAGCATTAGAAAATATCGATTTAAATCGAAACACTTTAGTTAATTCAACAGTCCGCGGTCAATATGTAGCTTATCGCACCGAAAATGAAGAGTCTTATACAGATAACGAACGTGTTGATGATAACTCTAAAACGGAAACATTTATTGCAGGTAAAATTGAAATTAAAGAAGGGGCATTATCTGGCGTTCCGGTTTATTATCGTACAGGTAAACGGATGAGCCAAAAAATGACAAGACTAGATATTGTTTTTAAAGATGCTTATGATTCATTATTCGATAATAATCAAAACGTACTAACGGTTTTACTAGATCCAGAAGAAACTATTTATCTTACAATGAACGCTAAAGAACAAGGTCTTACGAAAGAATTACATAAACAAACAATGAAGGTCCTTGAAGCTAAAAATGACATACCAAGCCCCTCTGCCTATGAAAGTCTCATTAAAGATGCGATTAAAGGAGACCAGGTTAACTTTTCACAGTTTGAAGAAATCATCGCATCGTGGAAATACGTTGACAGTATAAAAGCAATTTGGGAAGAAACAAATCAAGAGCTCCTTCCGTATGAAGTGTATACGGATGGCCCTGTTGAATCATTCTCATTATTAGAAAAAGACAACCATTATTGGATATTTTAACGATTAAAAAGCTATAACTGATGTATTTACATTGGTTATAGCTTTTTCATTTAAATTCCTATCAATTGTTTTCAAACTTCTCTACTTTTGTCATTAGTTCGTCAAAAGAAAAAATCCATCTTATTATAAAAAATGTAGTGAACCCCAAAAGTTGGAGTTTTTTTAAAAACGAATTAGTAAAAAGTAAGGTTTTGTCGTCTTTAGAAGTCGATCTGTCTTAGTCGTATATAGTAGACTAGTCGACATTTATAGAATTAGTCAGTTTATTCAAAGTAAAACCATTATTTTAATTTATCATTTTCATAAGTGTGAACCTTCTCTAGTCCTACAAAGTTCTGTTGTCTTAATGCTTCAAATAAAACAATGTTTGCAGTGTTAGATAAGTTGAAAGATCTAACATGTGTATCATCCATTGGAATACGAATACATTGTTCTTCATAATCATGCATAAACTTTTCAGGTAGTCCCGTTGTTTCTTTTCCAAAAATGAAATAGTAGTCCTTATCGGTATCTGTATAATCAATATCGCTATAGGTATGACGTGCAAATTTAGAAACTAAATACAGATTAGTTGTATCAATACTATTTAAAAATGAGCGAAGATTACGATGTGAAGTAATATTTAACTCATGCCAATAATCTAACCCAGCTCGTTTAAGGTACTTATCAGTTGTTTCAAAGCCCAGTGGTTCGATTAAATGAAGCTGAGTATTCGTCCCAGCACATGTTCTTGCAATATTTCCTGTATTCGGTGGAATTTGTGGTTTATAAAGTACGATATGGTTTGTCATTTTCTAACTCTTTCTATTAACTCTTTGTTCATTTTCTTTAATGGTGTTAATCGCTCGGTTCATTTCAAAAATAGTGCGTTCATCATCTTCTTTATGAAAAGCTTGTTCAAGAAAGTTAATGATTTCTGGATTATATTCCCGTTTTAATACCTTTGAAACAGCCCAAGCAGCTGTTCCTCTGATCATTGGTCTTGGATCTTGTTCTATTAATTGAAGTAAGGTCGGTAGTGATGACCGATCTCTATAGTTGGCTAGTGCAATAATTGCATTTCGCTGAATAGGTTTTTTTCCTCGCCATGATCCAGCCAAATGCCCAAACTGATCCTTAAATTCACGGTTAGATATCGTTAAAATTGGTTCTAATACTGGATTTACACTCTCAGGTTCTGGTTCCATTCGTTCATGGAAATGGTTATCTATACCTATATTGTACGGACAAACCATCTGACAGATATCACAACCATAAATGACATGACCAATTTTTCGGCGAAACTTGTCTTCTAGGTAGTCTTTCGTTTGTGTTTGGTAAGATAAACAGACCTTCGCATTAATGCGACCATCCCCTAGTAAAGCATTGGTAGGACAGCCATCAATACAACGCATGCAATCACCACAACCAAAAGGAACTGTTTCACTTTGTTCAAAATCTAAATTTGTAATGATTTCACCAAGATATACATATGAACCATATTCTTCAGTAATTAGCAAACCATTTCGTCCAATAAATCCTAAACCTGCACGTTCAGCGACTGCAACGTCAACAAGTTCTCCAGTATCGACCATTGGTTTGAACATAGCTTCAGGACCAGCAACTTCTTGTATATACGCAATCAGTTCATTCATCTTATCTCTTAAAATAAAATGATAATCTTCTCCCCATGATGCTCGGGCAAATTCACCTCTGCGAACGCCTCTTTCTTTTTTAGGTTTGTTCCTCATAACAGAAGGATATGCTAAGGCAATGGAGATAATCGATTTTGGGTTTTCAAAAATTAATTCAGGATAAACACGCTCTTCAATATTCTGATGCTCAAAACCAGAGTGATGATTGTTAGCTCGCTGTGCTTCTAACCTCGGCTTCAACTCTTCAAATGGATCTGCTGAAGTAAAACCAATCTTGTCGATCCCAATTTCAGAAGCCTTATCAATCACCAATTGTTGTAAGTTCATGTTTATTCCTCCTCAATTATTTTATAATAAAATACAAAAAACGTATCACTTCGGTGATTCCACGGCGAAATGATACGTTATTAAGCCATTGTTAGCCATTTACTTATATCAGTATCTGATGGTTGACTGATATAAATGAATGAGATAAATTAGCTTATGAAAATAATGATAACATATAGAAAAATTAATGCAAGCTTTTATTTTCCAATTAATAAAGTTACATCAATTGTGACCTTAAATTGATCACCGTCATTGATATACTGCGCTTTTTTCTTCTCATCAATTTGCCATCCCAGTGGAGTCATCTCGAATAAATCATAAATGAGATGTTTTGGGATCTCTTTTTTATAAGATATATCTTGTATTTTAACTTCATTAAAATGTTCTTTGAAGTTTTGAATCACATTCTCATTACTATAATTATCTTTGTCCTCTTTCAACACTCTTATTTCTTGTAAGTAGCCAGGATTTGGTACAACTTTCATCACCGTTCCATTAGATTTAATAATTCGGCTAAATTCTTGATAGTTTGAAGGTGTAAAGATATTTAAAATGGTATTAAAACTCTGGTCACTAAATGGCGTATCAGCTAAATCAGCCACACACCAAAATATATTCCAATAATATTTGGCTGCCATTTCAATACCTTGTTTAGAAATATCGAATCCTATACATACAGACTCCGGTAATGATTTATGGATCATTTTTAAATTCGAACCATTACCACAACCAACATCAAGTATTGAGCCCGATCCTTTTGGCATATGACTAATAACTTCTTCTAGTATCGGGTCCCAAAAACCACTATCTGCAATCTTCTTTCTAGATTCGAATAAGTCTTTGTTATATTGATCGGTAGAAGTATTATTAAAAAAATGAACGGTTCCCTTTTTAGATATATTGAAAGAATGGTTGTTTAAACATATGATTTGGTTATTCTTGACTTGTTTAAAATCACTTTTACAAATCGGACAGCGAAATAGTTGCATATTCTCTTTTAGAAAATATGCAGCGCGTTCAATCTTTTTCATCATTTAAATTTCTAACTCTGCTTCGCTAATAACCATTTGCTCTTCTTCAGTCAAAGGATCATGATAAAGATGTTCTTTAGGAGCAGCATACTGGTTTTGAACACGTTCACGCATGTCATTAATCTGTCTTGCTTCTTCTTTAGAAACTTCTCTACCAATGTGATAATTTAACTTATTAATCATATCATCTGCTTTAAGTAACACTTGACGTTTAGTTTTTAATTTTTGAACTCTTGATTTCTCTTCAAATTCTCTACCAGATTGCGGTGCAAATAAATAAGCAAGTGCAAAACCAGTTGCCCCTCCGACAGCTAACCCTATACTCATGGTTATTTTATTCATTATGCATTCTCCTCTTCTTTTTCTAATGAGACCATCTTAATACAAAGAACGATAGCCTCTAACGCTTTTTTTAGTTCATCCATAGTTGCGAACGTTGGTGCCAAGCGTATGCTATTATCTTTTTCATTCAATGCTTTTGGATACGTTGCATTAGCTGATGTTAGTATAACACCAATATCCTTTAATTTTGAAACAATACTACTTGCACAACCGTCTTTAGTGGTTAAATGGATGAAATAACCACCTTTTGGACGGCTCCAAGTTATTATTTTATTGTCTTTAAATTCTTTATCTAAAGTATCTAAAATATATTCAAATTTTGGTTTTAAAATAGCTCCATGTTTTGCCATATGTCTGAGCACCGTCTCTTCATCTTTCAAAAAATGAACGAGCCGTTTTTGGTTTACTTTATCGAAACTTATAATTTGTTTAGAGAATGACTTCATTAAATTATCTAAGTTTTTAGTCGATGTTCCAATCGCTGCCATCCCTGAACCGGGGAATGTCATTTTAGATGTAGAAGTAAACATCACGACACGGTCAGGATAATTTGCTCTTTTACATTTCTCAAGTATATTACTAATTTCAATTAATTCATGAGTTAGGTGATGTACGATATAAGCATTATCCCATAATATTTTAAAGTCATTTGAAGCCGCTTCTAAGTTTGAAAGACGATCAATCGTTTCCTCAGAATAAACTTCACCGGTTGGATTGCTGTATTTAGGAACACAAAATATTCCTTTGATCGACGGATCATTTTTAACTAAATCTTCTACTATATCCATATCTGGACCATCTCCAGTTAACGGTACTTGAATCGTTTTGAAGCCAAAATGATCTAACATATCCCAGTGACGGTCATAACCTGGCACAGGACATAAAAATGCACGTTTTTGGTCATTAATCCAAGGCTCTGATTGATGATAAGTAAAATGGTCTAACACGTTGTACATCAGCTGTAAACTGGAATTCCCTCCAACCATTACTTCATCAATTGATATATCAAATAATTCAGCAAATAAGGCTCTCGCTTCTTTAATCCCTAATAAGCCACCATAGTTACGAATATCGACACCATCTTCAGTCAAAATATCATCAGATAAGTCAATGTTTAATAATTCCTGTGACAAAGCTAATTGTTCTTTTGAAGGAATGCCACGTGAGATATTTAAATTCATTGGTTTCTCAATATATTCCTGATACTTATCTCTCAGTGTCTTTAAATTTTCCATTTGCATCCCCTAACTAATCTGTTATCAATTTGTAGTAATAAGATGGTTTCATTATACATGATTTTTATATATAATTAAATAAATCTGAATAAGTCAAATGTCTCAGAAAATATATTTAAGGAAGATGACTTTAATGAAAATTGGTGCCCGAACTTTTAAAACTGCGCTTGCTGTTTTTATAGCCGTCTATATTCCGGTTGCCATTAATTTACCTGAACTATCTGTATTATCAGGATTAGCTGTTGTAGCTTCTATCCAACCATCTGTTAAAAGATCTTATATAACACTAAGAGACCGTGTTTTAGCCAATATGATCGGTGGTTTAGTGGCATTCCTTGTTGCCAGTTACTTGGGAACAACGCCAATACTCATCGGTTTAGCAACATTGTTTTTAATTGCCATTTTACACCAATTGAAACTTGACGGTGTTATTCAGTTAGCTGCTATGGTGTTAATCATCGTCATGATCGAATCTGATCGATCACCACTTTATACAACATTATCACGTGTGGCTGCAACAACTCTCGGAGTCATCATTGCTTTTATTGTCAATACGTATATTTGGCCGCCGAAATATGACCGTAAACTTTTCCAATTAACAAACGATGTCAGTGACGACTTAATGCGTTATATCCGAATTTCTCTTCGAAAAAATTCCCAATTTGGTTTAATGACGAAAGACTTAGAATCTGTTGGCAAAGACATTCGTATCATGCATCTGTATTTCAATTATATCAATGAAGGACATATTAATCCTTTTAAACTATCGAAGAATAAATATTCCGTAACCAGATTACTGGTTGTTTACCGTCAATTTATTAAAGTGACTGAGAGCGCATTGAATCTGGCTAAGACATTACAACGAACTGAAAATATTTATAATAACTTTGATGAAGAATTCCGTATTCAAATTAGAGAACGCATTGAAATATTAATGTCTGCTCACGAACAAATTTTACAAAAATGGAATGGCCGAGTGATGCCTGAAGAAGTAAACTTTATGAAACATAAAATGTCTTTCCGTAAACAATTTATGGAACGCTTTTATAGTGAAGCAAGTATGGATGCTTATCTTAATGGCGATTACACAGACAGTAATGCCGTTTTAAAAATTATGTCTAATATTTTAGACTACGAAGAAAGCTTAGTTCACTTAAACCTTCTCGTTTCTGTCTACGTTAAAAACCATGCAGAAGAAAGTAAAGTGATTAAAGAAAACATCGATAATGGTCGCGATATAGATAGGTAAAATTATCAAAAAAAAAAACGATGGTGCTTTTGCATCATCGTTTTTTATATAAGTTAAATTTTTTAACTTTTCATCACAACTCAGTACTTTCCAGTTAACTGTTTATATCGGTTATACCATAAATTAACATAGCCTTCAGAAAACGGGCCACGTTCTTCTTTGATCCAACTGACTAAGATTTTAACTTGTTCTTTCATTATTAGATCAATCTCTTCGGGATAGTTCCATTTTTTACTATGCTCTTCGTATTCATCTACATCAAGCAATCTCTTTTCACCGTCCGGGAAGATCTTGACATCTAAATCATAATCTATATATTTTGCCCCTTCTTCATCAATTAAAAAAGGTGACGCCATATTACAGTAATAAGATGTTCCTTTTTGTCTAATCATCGTTACGATATTAAACCAATAATTCTTGTGAAAGTATACAAGAGCTGGCTCACGTGTCTTCCACCGGCGTCCATCTGATTCGATTACTAAGGTATGATCATTACAACCAATCAAAGAATGATCTGTTGTCTTGAGTACCATTGTATCGCGCCAGGTGCGGTGCAAAGAGCCGTCGTGTTTATAACTCTTAATTGTGATGAAATCTCCTTCTTTTGGAAATTGCATCTTAAACCAACTTTCTTATCTACATGATTTTCTTAAAATACACATCTATCATTATAGCATAAGTATGCTAATTTTTTAGATATATTTGCTTATTCCTTAAAATAGCGTCGGTTTAAAATACTCTTGCCACATTTTTTGCTGAACAACTGGGAAAACATAATCATCGATAACATCTTCACTGACCCATTCACATTGATCAGGAATTTCTAAATTTACTGAGTTGGTTACACCATCAAGAAGATAAATGGTCCACTTCAAATGACTAAACACATGAGTAACGACACCATTAATCTGATTCGACAAATTGGTCTTCACATGATAAGTAGCTTTAATTATATCTTGGATCATTATAATATCTGTATTATTTAAAACTTCATAAGTTTCTTGACCTATACGTTTCCAATCTGATTTTTCCAATTGGTTTTCAGAAACTAATGGGAAGGTCCACATATTTGCTAGTAGTCCTTTATTTGGTCTTTTCTCAAGTAAATAATCACCATCTTGATTTTTAATAATGAGTGCAAAATAAGTCACTGGTTTTGCTTTTTTATTCTTACTTGATACTGGATACTTTTCCCATGTTTCGTTGAGATAAGATCGATCAAATTCTTTAACTGGTGACAATTCTGGATTATAATTTTTCGGTGTCGAAATCGTCGCACCAAGATCCATCAACGCTTGATTAAAATCACCTGGTCGATCTTCATCAATAATCGCTCTCGTTACTGCTTCAAATACTTTACGATTTGACTGTTTCTTCACATCTAAATCAATTTCAAATAAACGAGCCAACACACGCATTAAATTCCCGTCAACAGCTGGCTCTGGAAGATTAAATGCTATGGAAGAAATAGCTCCCGCAGTATAAGGCCCTATACCTTTCAGTGCCTGAATATTTTTTGGATTACTTGGAAACTCTCCATCAAATTGCTCCATAATCTGATTAGCAGCGACTCGCATATTTTTGACGCGTGAATAGTAACCTAACCCTTCCCAAACTTTTAACAATTCATCTTCATTGCTTTCTGCTAAGTCCTTAACAGTTGGGTATTTTTCTAAGAAACGTTTATAATAAGGAATCACAGTCATTACCTGCGTTTGCTGAAGCATTATTTCAGAAACCCAAATTTTGTACGGATCAGAAGTTCTGCGCCAAGGCAAATCCCTCTTCTCTTCATCATACCAGTCTAGCAAGGTTTTTTGGAATTTTTCGGTTGTTGCTTCATCCCAAATATCAATACCATATTTTTCTTTTAACATCTTCCGATTCAATCTATTCATCCTCATTCTTTTGATCAATATATCGATTAATTAAATCTGAAGGATAGCCTTTAGCGTATAAATAGGTTTTTAACTTTTGAATTAACTCATAACCACTTGATTTTCTCTGATAACGCCGCCAAGCTTTATCCGCTTGCTTAACTAATGCTTCAAACTCAGCATCTTCATCAATTTCTGGTTCCACAATCTCCATTGCTTCATTGATCACATCACTTGAATACCCTTTGCCGTATAAAAAGGCACTGATTTTATTCATTTTCTCACGCTCTGAAGACTTATTGGGCTTTTTCATTTGTTTCTCTATTAATTTACTTGCATTTTCTAACTGTAAGTCATAGGGATATTCAGTCATCGCATCTTCAATCTGTAATTCTGTAATCCCTTTAGTACGTAGTTCATTCGCAATTACTCGTGGTCCTTTACGGTTAATTCTAGCACTGGTTCGAATATAACTTTTCGCATATTCTAAGTCATTAATTAAATTTTGATCTTTGAGTTTAAAGATCACTTCATCGACAAACAAGCCAAAATCTTTATCTATTAAATCATCTCTAATTTGCTTTTCGGTCCTTAAACTATAACTTAAGTAATTGAGCGCTCTCGTATAAGATTTTGAAAAATTATCTTCTGTTTCTAACTTTTTTTGCAGCTCTTTAGAAACGGTCATCCCTTTAGTCAACATATATTTAACTAATACCGACTCAGCTACTGGAAATGCATACTCGCCATCGATATAAATATTATAACGACCTTTGCGCTTTTGAGCTTTAATGCTTGTAATTTTTCTTTTAGCTGTCTTAGATTTAATTGAATGAGCTTGTTGATTTAAAGACTCTTTTTTTAAACCTTTCACTTCATCTACAGTAAAACCTTTTTCTCTTGTTGAATCTGATTTTTTTTGGCCATCATTTTTATAGTTTTCTTTAGGTTGAGCATGAATAATTTGTTTAGACTGGTTCTTAGAATTATTTTCATTTTCCTCAGGTTGGTTGGGAGTTAAACGAATTAATTTGTTATCACTCATTAGAATTCATCCTTACTTAACTTATGGATCCAGTAAGAATCTTCTTTAGCATAACCGGCAACATCGTAAACTTGTTCAGCTTTATTATACTTCTGCTTGATCATAATTGTTTCCTGTTTTAATTGAGCAAGTACATCACCGCGATATGAAGGGATACTTGCTGCATAATATGTCATATTAGAAATTAAAAATTCTTCCATTTCATGTCTTAAACGATTCATATCTTCTTTATTAAATGCCGAAACAATTGTGTTCGGATAAGATAATGGTGTGAAATTTGGTTTCATTAAATCCGCTTTATTATAGATAGTCATTTTGGGAATTTGATTCATTTCTAAATCTTTAAGTAGTTCCTCTACAGTCTCTTCATGACTGAGTATATTATCATTAGAACTATCTACAACATGTAGAATCATATCTGAGTTTCGTGTTTCTTCCAATGTGGATTTAAATGATTCAATTAACTGCGTAGGCAAATCTTTAATAAACCCAACCGTATCAGTGATAATCACAGTAATGCCGCTAGGTAGTGTTAGTTTTCTGGACAGTGGATCTAACGTCGCAAACAAAATATCTTTTTCAAGTGTTCCTGCTTCAGTCAGCTGATTGAGTAAAGTAGATTTTCCAGCATTTGTATAACCAATAATCCCGATTTGAATC
>DATGUS010000078.1:0-5646 GCA_035301245.1 Alloiococcus sp.
TTTTTTTATACATAAAAGCTTTCCATTACTAATCAATGCATAAATTCGTTATAATACATTTTAAGCAAGGGAGTGTTTGATATGATTACATTTGAAAATGTATCTAAAAAATACGCTGATACAACCGTCGTTGATCAACTAAACTTTACAATAAAAGACCAAGAAATTTTTGTCTTAGTCGGACCTAGTGGTAGTGGTAAGACAACAACCTTAAAAATGATTAACCACCTAATCCCTCTTTCAGAGGGGGATATCTTTATAGATAACAAATCTTTTAAAGATTACGACCTCTATGAACTCAGATGGAATATCGGCTACGTCCTTCAGCAAATCGCACTATTCCCAAATATGACTGTTGAAGAAAATATTTCTATTGTTCCTGACATAAAACAATGGGACAAGTCCAAAACTGAAGATCGCGTAACTAAATTACTTGAAACGGTGCGCTTAGATCCGGATACATACCGTAACCGTGAAGTAAGTGAGCTGTCTGGTGGACAACAACAACGTATTGGTGTCGCCAGAGCGCTCGCAGCTAACCCGGATATTTTACTTATGGATGAACCGTTTAGTGCATTGGACCCGATTAGTCGTTATGGTTTACAAGAGGATTTACTTGACCTTCAAGACCAATTAAACAAAACAATCGTCTTTGTGACACACGATATGCAAGAAGCGATTAAAATGGGTGACCGCATTTGTATTATGAATGAAGGTAAAGTAGAACAGATTGGTACGCCAAATGAGATCTTGAAAAATCCCAGCAGTGATTTTGTTAAAAAATTTATTAAAACTGGTCTGCCAGATTATCAAGGTGAAGAGAGTATCAAAGACTTTATCGATTCTGGTTTATTAACCCCCATTGCTGCGGACCTCGACCATACAATAACAACGGGTGATTCGATTAATGATTTACTCGAAGATCTGATTGCTAATAACTTGGCGATTGTTAAAGATGGACAATCTATCTATGAGGTGACGCCTGAGGATTATTTAAAATATCTGAAATATTCTTCAAATGAGGAGGTTGAGTAATCATGAATTGGATAGAAACATTAATACAAACTTTCCAAGCCCGTAGCGACTTGCTTTTTGAATCACTCATTGAACATATACAACTATCATTCATTTCTTTGGGGCTAGCTGTTTTAATTGCCGTACCATTAGCAATCTTCCTAATGAATAAGAAAAAAATTGCTGAACCAATTATTCAAATGACAGCTATTTTCCAAACGATTCCTTCGTTGGCACTCTTAGGCCTTCTCATTCCTATCTTAGGAATTGGTTTTGTACCGGCCATTGTTGCGCTAACCGTGTATGCGCTGTTACCTATTTTACGAAATACGTATACTGGTTTAACAGGCATCAACCCTTCTCTAATTGAAGCAGCTGATGCTTTAGGTATGAACCGTCATAAAAAATTATGGAAAGTTCAAATTCCTTTAGCCATGCCAGTTATTATGGCAGGTATTCGTACAGCGATGGTGCTCATCATCGGTACAGCAACCGTAGCCGCATTAATTGGTGCTGGTGGTCTGGGATCGCTGATCTTATTAGGAATTGACCGCGGTGATCATGTCTTAATTGTTCTAGGTGCGATTCCAGCAGCTATCTTATCCATTGCTTTTGATTACTTACTTCGGTATTTAGAAAAAGTAAGCTTCAAAAAAGTCGTCATTACCTTAGGTACAACAATCGCGATTATTTTCGGACTGATCATTATTCCAACATTCTTTGGCGTCGGTCAAGAAATTGTCGTTTCCGGAAAAATGGGGGCCGAACCTGAAATCTTAATGAATATTTATAAAGAGTTAATTGAACAAGATACCGATATAGAAGTACGTGTTGAGCCTAACTTTGGTAAAACACAATTCGTCTTTGATGCACTGGAGTCTCATGAATTAGATATCGTAACAGAATACACTGGTACCATTCTTGGAACATTCTTTGATGAAATTCCAGAAACTGGAACATCTTCAGAGGAAGTTTTCAATCAAGCACAAGATAATTTAAAAGAAGAATATAACATGGACTTACTACCGTCACTAGGGTTCAACAACACATACACCTTAGCTGTCGAACCAGAGTTTGCAGAAGAAAATAACTTAGAGAAAATTTCTGACTTGAAAGGTCTAGAAGATGAAGCAAAAGTTGGCTTTACCTTAGAATTTGCCGACCGTGAAGATGGTTATTTAGGTATTCAAGAGTTATATGACATTACCTTCCCTAACTTGACGACGATGGATCCACAACTTCGTTATACAGCTATGCAACAAGGTGATGTGAATATAGTCGATGCGTACAGTACAGATAGTGATATTGAACAATATGACTTGGTGATTCTTGAAGATGACCAAGGCTTATTCCCACCGTATCATGCCGCTCCACTTCTTCGTGATGGTCTTTTAGAAGAACATCCCGAACTCGAACAAATTCTATCCGTCTTAGAAGGACAGATTAATGATGAAGAAATGGGCCAAATGAACTATCAAGTTGAAGTCGAAAATCGTTCGGCTAATGAGGTAGCTGTTGAATTCTTAACTGAAAAGGGGCTACTTAAGTAATCAAGCAGACAAATTAAAAAGGCTGTGAGCAAAGAATATCTTCTTCTGCTCACAGCTTTCTTTTGTAATTATTCTTCAGAAACATACTGGAAACCAACTCGAGTACTGTGGCCAATATCGACAACAGTACATCGTTTAAAGTTGTACTTTTTAAGTAACGCCAGCATCGGTTTGTTCTTTTCAGTTGTATCAATACGTATATTCGAATAGGTTGAAGTTAAGTAATCAAAGATATATGTTCCAACACCTTTCATCTCATTTGATGAAGCAACACGATGAACCACCACATGGGGATCATCATTCAGCCATGCCCCTTTAAGAATATTTTTATAATTATCATCAGGTGCCTTCTGCAACATAAATGTTCCTATAATCACACCAGGTTCAACTGGTCCAATATCTTCTTCATCTCGAACAACCACATAGCTTTGATTTTGGTTGATATCATTTTCAATGATCGAGCGTTCTGGATGCTCTTCTCCCCATTGATCAAAGTTATCTGATTCTTTAAGAATTTCCTTAGCTCCTTCGAACACTTCAATCAAGCGATCAATATCTTCTAAACGCGTTTGACGAATATACATGGCCCTCACCTCTGTTACTACTTATATTTATGTAAAAAGAGCCTTGATTAACATGTCACTGACTCAATTATTTTATTAAATCAAGTCGTTCAATCAAGACTCTTACTTCTGTTATTTAATTATTTTACTATTTTGTATCTTCAAAAGCTACTGCTTTTACTTCAACATCAATGTCTCCATTTTTCACAGCTTTTGAATAAGGACATACCGTATGAGCTTTATCAGCTAATGGCTGAACTTCAGCTGGATCCATGCCTTCAATCCCCACTTCAATTAACACTGCTAATTTGAAGTCTACCTCATCTGGTTTTTTCAGTAAATCAACATGATGGCGAACAACTGCTTTACCATCTACATTCTCATCAGCTTTCACTGCATCAAGTGCAGAGTTGTAGCACGCTGAATAACCTAAAGCAAACAATTGCTCTGGATTCGTAGTGCCGGGCTTATTTTTCCCAGGAGAAGAAATTTCTACCTCGAAGTCTCCACCCTCGATGTAGCTTCTACCGTCACGACCACTTTCGTTCACACCTGTAGTTGAGTAAATCTTTTCGTAATTTGACATAAAATTCTCTCCTCACATATATTTCGTGCTTAAGTTCATTCTATGACTAATGTGGAAATATATCAAAAATAACGATTTATTCTCCATTTTATTCTTTTGTTTTTAATAATCTTAACCCGTTAAAGATGACGAGTAAAGTTGACCCTTCGTGAGCGATAACACCAGATGGTAAGTCTAGAATTCCGAGTAAGTTTAAAATAATTAAGATGATAATGACACTCACTGCAAAAATGACGTTTTGTAAGATGATTTTATTTAGTCGTTTACTTAACTCATAACTATAAAACAATTTATTTAAGTTATTTTTAACGATAATCACGTCACTGGATTCCATCGCTACAGATGAGCCACTTCCCATCGCGATACCAATATCCGCATTGGCTAAAGCTGGTGCATCATTAATACCATCACCAATCATGCCGACAATTTTATCTTTTTCTTGCTCTTCTCTAACAAAGCGAATTTTATCTTCTGGTTTTAGACTGGCATAAATATGATCTAATCCTAGTTCTTTACCAACCATGTTCGCCACATTGTCGTTATCTCCAGTTAAGAGCGTGACTTCCACATCATTATCGATAAAACTGTTTACAGCTTTTTTAGCTTCATAACGAATTTCATCAGCTAGCACAAAGTAGCCTTTAATGATATTATCCTTGCTGAACACGACGGTTGTGTAATTATTATTAATTTGCTTTTCAATTGCTTTAAAACCTTGATGATTTTTAAAGATAGACAGTTTACCAATTAACCAACCGCCCATTTGAAGACCCGCTCCTGCTACTTCTTCAACAGATAGACTCTGATCGACAACGCTTAAGTTAGCATCATTGAAATGATTGACAATCGCTTTGGCAATTGGGTGAGTAGACTGATATTCCATATAAACAGCATACGCAATCGATTCTTCATCGGCTTCATAGTCCACTACACTAAACTCACCAAACGTTAATGTTCCTGTTTTATCCGTAAATAACTCATTCATGGTACTAAGAGCTTCCATCGCTGCCCCACCTTTAAACAGAACCCCGTTTTTCGCACCATTACTGATGGCACTAAGTGTTGCTGGTGTAGCAGAAGCAACTAAAGCACATGGACTCGCAACAGTTAGGAGAACTAACCCACGATAGATCGCTTCTTGTAAGCCATATCCATTAATGTAATACAAGAATAAAACAAATAGTGGTACAACGATCAGAACCGTAATGACATATCGTGACTCAAAACGGTCAATAAATTTTGAAATACGTGATGGTCTGTTCTGTGCTTCTTTTACCATCTGAATAATATTTGAAAATACTGTTTCATCACTGGTTTTACTTACTTTAAGCTGGAAGGCATTCCCTTCATTAATTGTTCCAGCAAAGACTTCATCATCTTTATTTTTTGTCACTGGAACAGATTCACCGGTTAAGGCTGCTTCATTCACACTAATGGTTCGATCTGCATAACCATCAATTGGAATCTGAGCTCCTCTTGCAACTAGCACTAAGTCATCGATTTTTAATGTTTCAGTTAAAACAGTTTTCGTATCACCTTCAGGCAAAATGAGTTGTGCTTCATTAGGGACACGTGACATCAATTCAGAAATTTCACTGGTTGTTTTCGCTGATGCATAATCTTCTAAAACTTCGGCACCGGCAAAGATAATCAGTAACATTGCCCCCTCAGATTCATAATTGATCATCGCTGCTCCGATTGCTGATAAAATCATTAACAAGTCAACATTTGGACGTCTTTCTTTAAACGTATAAACTAACGCATCAATAGTTGCAAAATAACCTGAAAAGAAAATCGCCATATAGAATGCAATGGTACTCACTGTTGAATGGATTGGTATAAACACAAAACCTAATATTGTGAAAATAATACCTAATACTAAAAATTGACCTTCTCTTGACTTGAATAAATATTTAAACATGATGACTCCTCC
>DATGUS010000079.1:0-7020 GCA_035301245.1 Alloiococcus sp.
GCAACCGTCAGTTGACAAATTTATTAGCCTGTTTGGTAGTGTGCAACCGTGATCTAAGGTTATACTTTGGTTAGAAAAGGAGGAGTTACAAATGATACTTGCAGATAAAATTTTACAGTTACGAAAAGAACAAGGATGGTCACAAGAAGAATTAGCAGAACAATTAGGTGTATCAAGACAATCCATTTCTAAATGGGAAAGTGCACAGTCTGTTCCTGATGTCGGAAGAATAATTGAATTATCAGAACTTTTTGGAGTAAGTACCGATTATTTAGTAAAAGATGACATAGAGCAAAAAGATGATGTCCTATATGAAGATGATAGCTCCCTTCTCAAACGTCTATCCCTTCCTGAAGCCAATAAATATCTTGAACTAAAAGAAGTGTCAGCGAAACCGACTGCTCACGGAGTAATGATGTTGATCCTCTCACCAATCTTGCTAATTTTGTTAGTTACACTGAGTGACATACCAACAATATTTATTAATGAATATGTAGCTTTAGCAATCGGTTTAAGTGTTCTATTATTAATGGTTGCTTCTGGAATCATAATTATTAATAAATACAACGCTAAACTGGAAGAGTACGATTATTTAAAAGAAGAAGCGTTTGAACTTGGCTATGGCATTAAAGGCATGGTTGAAGAGAAAAAATTAGCTTTCGAAAACAAGTTCCAAAAAGGGATTATGTTAGGAATAAGCCTTCTAATCATGAGTGCTATACCGCTCTTTATCTCTCTTGTTTTTGCTGATGAAGAAAATTTAATGAATATGTTCCCTTCTCTAACTTATGAAAATGCGGAGTCTACTGCATCATTAGCTGTCATTATTGGAGTATGTCTATTGCTCTTGTTAATTGGTTCAGGAGTGTCAACATTGATTAAAGTCGGCGTGATTAAAGAAAGTTATGAAGTTATACTTCAGTCTGGGGATTACACTGTAACAAATAAGAAGAAAAATAAAATTACTGGTCCACTGAACATCGCTTATTGGTTGATTGTTGTAGCCATATTCCTTGGATACAGTTTTTACACTGGCAATTGGGGTATGTCATGGATAATCTTTGTAATCGCAGGTGTCTTATTTCCTGTATTTGTCTTGATTAGCCAACTGTTTATAAATAATAAAATTGAGTTGTCGTGATAGTACCCTAACCATTTTAAATTATGCTTAATAAGTTCTATGCTATACTTAATAGTGCATAATTTTCTAGGAGGATGTTATGACTAACTCAAATATACGCAAACAGATAGCAGATATTTTGTACGATGCCTTTGATGATAAAATTCGATATTTTTGGTTTTTAACCTCTGATAAAGAAAAGTCAAAATCTTTAATTGCTGATTATATTAACTATGATCAATTCTTACAACTAAAAAATGATCATGGAAATGTCATTGCTGTGGCAACCATAGAAACTGATGATAGTGGCTATGCAATCGATATTCCTTATTCTACCTTTAAAAAGCAATTCGGATTAATCGGTGGACTCTTGAGATTCGTCAGTTATTATATTTATAAACACAGTCAAGATGACACCAACGCTAACGAAATGTATATTGACTTAGTCGCTGTAAAAAAATCAGAACGCAATCATGGCTTTGGTGAACAATTATTTAAAAAAATTGAAGAACATGGAAAAAAATTAAATAAACCACATATTAAATTGAATGTCGTCAATAATAACGAAGCGGGCAAGCGATTTTATGAACGTCTTGGCTACAAAGAAATCGCCTCCGAAGAAGAAAATGCATTTTTCAAGCTTTTTACAAAAAAAGCTGGCTTTACTGGTCACTACACGATGTTTAAAGACTTAAATAAATAATTAAAAGCACGTAGCTTTTCACTACAAATCGACTTGTGAAAAGCTGCGTGCTTCTTTATTTAAATATTATCACGTTTTAGTCGTAATGACTTGAAATCTTCTAAAGAATCAGCCTGCATAAATAAGTTGATATCTTTTTCTTCACCAATGGTTGACGGTAAAGTTTTCTTATTTTCTGCTCTTAACGTCTTAACTTCTTTAAGGGCTTCTTCAACCGCTCTGTTATCTGGTTCAATATCATGGGCAAACGTTAAGTTAGTTTCTGTATATTCATGACCTGCATAAACTTTCACATCATCATGCAATTCATTAAATTTCTGGATCGCATCATATTGCGCTGCATAATCCTTTGTAAAGACACGGCCACACCCTCCTGAAAACAAAGCATCCCCGCAGAACAAGTGGTTCTTTTCAAGATAGGAAATATGCCCTGGTGTATGACCAGCCGTTAAGAAAACATGAAAAGTCATGCCTAACAGCTCAATCTCATCTTCATCCGCAACGGTTTTTGTGTTGAACTCACTGGTTTCTTCCGGACCGTATACAGGCACATCCTCATACTTTTTAACTAATTCTTTAACGCCTCCGGTATGGTCATCATGATTATGTGTCAATAGAATCGCTTTTAACTCTAAGTTTCTTGTTGTTAAATAATCACAGATCGGATCAAACTCTCCTGGATCCACTACAATAGCCTGATTGTCCACTTCATACACCCAAATATAGTTATCTGATAATGCTGGTACTGCTGTAATGACCATCAAATCACTCCTTCATTAAGTCTATTAAAGTATAACATGATACCATTTCGATTGATAAAATCATGTTTTTTATGGGTTTAAAGCTCGTTCTCTAAGTCTATAAAAGTAACTTTTTTCAAACGACGGCGTGAAACAATGTATAAAATAATTCCTTTTAAAACTGATGACAAAGACATCGCTATCCAAACACCTGCCACTTTGAATCTCGGCATAAAGAGTAATGCCATTGGAATGCGTAGAACATTAAAAAATGTATTCAGCAAAGCTGGCGTTCGCGTATCACTTAAACCATTTAAAAAGCTACTGGCACCAATCTCAATACTCATAAAGAACTGACTTAATCCGAAGATTAAGAGATAAATCGCGCCTAAAGCAATGGCATCAGGGTCATTTGGCATAAATAATTTAAACAGGTCATAGCGAAACCCGAGTAAAATCCCTGTTGCAAACATACCGATTACGCCCACTGAACGAATACTCGTATAAAAAATCGAATGAATACGGTCTAGCTGCTTTGCCCCATAGTTCTGTCCAGTGAACGCTGTGATGGCTGATGCAAAACCTTCCGTTGTCATCCAAGAAATTGATTCAATGTTTGATCCCACTGAAGCAACAGCTAGTGGCATCGCTCCATAAAAAGCAACATAACGATTTAAAATCACACTGATAAAGGCATGAATATTCGATTGAAGCGATACTGGAAATCCAAGCTTAGTCATATCAATTATCAACTGTCGATTCGGCATGTATTTTAAAAGATTCGAATAGAAAATAAAATCACGACTCTTAATAATGACACCGACAAAACAAACAAATACAACGACCTGAGCAAGCACCGTAGCCATAGCAGCGCCACGAATACCTAATGCCGGAAGTGGCCCTAAACCGAATATAAGAATCGGATCCCCAATGATGTTCATCACTAAACCGACTGAGTTAATGCGAAAAGGCGTACGGCTGTTTCCTAAACTATTATAAAGACCTGATAAGACTGGATTTATGAAGAATAACGGCATACCTATCGCAATGATGGCCAAATATTGTTCAGCTAGAACATTCACTTCAGTACTTAGCTGATAGAAAGAAATAAGTGGAGCTCGAAATACAATTAAAAAAGTACCATATATAATCCCCATAAAAACTGCTAACCATGACCCATTATTTATGACTTGCTTGGCGGTATCATAGTTATGTCGCCCGTAATACTGAGCTGTTAACACACTTGAACCGACACGTGGTATGAGTGTAATAGAACTTCCAATCCACATCAAAAAACCAACCACTCCGGCAGCAGCAACAGCTTCTGTACTGATGCGTCCAATCCAAGCCATATCTGTTAATGTATAAAACATTTGAATGAACGCTGTTCCCATTAAAGGTGCAGCCAGTCGGATCATCGTTGGAAATATTTTTCCTTCTAATAAATTGAGTTGTTTCATTGGTCACCTTATCTTTCTTGACTATTTCTTAGAGTTTACTTTTTTAAAATAATAAATCATTTTTTATTGAGTATCTTATGCTTTACAAAGTACTCTACAATCTTACTAAACTCCATTTCTTACTTCAATTATTTTTAAAAAGTGGTATTAATAACTATATAAATAACGATAGTCATTTATATAGTGTTGATTAAAAAATCTTTTACGTTGATTTAACTTTTGCTTAGTGTTATATTCTAAATAGTTAAATATGACATTTTGGGGTGCTACGGCTGAGATTATACCCGTTGAACCTGACACGGTTAATACCGTCGCAGGGATATAATGAAACGACAAGACATTAACCCCATCTCTTTTTGAGGTGGGATTTTGTATTTTATTATATAATTTTAAGTCTAAGCACGGTCATCAATGAATGATTGTGCTTTTTTATATCCTAAAATTAAGAAAGGAACATGTTGTTATGTCATTTACTGATGAATTACATAGATTATCAAAAGAAAGGGGGTCATTCTAATGACTTCAAATAAAAAAAGGAACACTTATCATTTAGCTTTGGCTGGACTTTTAACAACTATAGCTGTCGTAGGAAGTACGTTGTCTGTGCCAGTTTTTGGTGCCAAAGCTGCCCCTGTTCAACATATTATCAATGTTCTAGCTGGCGTGATTTTAGGACCGGGCTATGCCGTACTTATAGCTTTCTCAGCTAGTTTGTTAAGGAACTTACTCGGACTAGGTACAATTTTAGCTTTCCCGGGAAGTATGTTTGGAGCACTATTAGCTGGTTTACTTGCTAAGTATAAGCAAAATATTTATATTAGTGCGTTAGGAGAAATAATTGGTACTGCAATATTTGGTAGTTTGGCTGCTTATTATATTGCGCTAATCTTATTTGAGAACCAACATCTTAGCTTATTCATTTATGTAGTCCCATTCTTCTTGTCTACTCTATTAGGTTCTGTCATTGCCATTATTTTCTTAAAGTTACTCGATAAACGTGGTATCATCGAACAACTAAAGGAGAAAAAAATGTGAATACACTGTTGGAAAAAATAGTTGAAAACAAACCATTAATTCATTGTTTAACTAACGAAGTGACTGAAACAGATTGTGCCAATATTTTATTAAGTATTGGTGCCTCACCCATCATGTCAACTGCTCACGAAGAAATGAATAGTATTTCTAAGCTTTCACAGGCTGCGGTGATTAATATTGGTACGCCTTCAAACTGTCTCTATGATTCACAACGAAAAATCGTACAAAATGCTAAGAAGAATGATGTGCCGATTGTATTAGATCCAGTCGGCATAGGTGTGAGTTCATTTCGTAAAAATCACGTAAAACAGCTACTGAATATTTCAAAGCCGGCACTTGTTCGTTGTAACTTAGGCGAGACTCAATCACTTCTAGGTATGGATAACTTATCACCTGGAATTGACAGTAGACAACATTTAGATTGGCGTAAGGTAAAAGAAATTGCTATTCAAATGGCTGACGAACTTCAAACAACCGTATTGATTACTGGAGCAAATGATGTCATAGCCTCTCAAGAAAAAACTTGTGTCATCTCCGGTGGAACAGATTTAATTACTAAAATAACTGGTGGCGGAGATATGTTAACTGCTATATGCGCTGCTTTGCTATCTGTAACTAACAGTTCCTTTGAAGCGGCAAAATGTGCCGCCTACTTTTGGAAAGTGATTGGTTATCTTGGAAGTGAGAAATCTTCAGGACTAGGTGATTTACATCAAGAATTATTTAATATTGCAGGAGACATTACAACTATTGATGGTGAGAGCCATAACGTGAAAATAATTGAGGAGGTTAGCAGATGACCTATTCATACCAACTTTATGCCATAACTAATGAACGTGCCAATCACGATTTAAGCCTCGTTGAAGAAGCATTAAAAGGCGGCGTAACGATTTTGCAATATCGAGATAAAGTCAATGCAAATATCGAATCTGCCAACAAACTAAAACAGTTATGTAAAAAGTATGATGTCCCTTTAATCATCAACGACGATTTATCGATCTTACTTGAAGTGAATGCAGATGGTATCCACATTGGTCAAGATGATCTGAACGCTGCAGAAGTAAGACAAAAAATTGAGAAAGATCAACTTCTCGGGGTTTCTTGTCATAATTTATCTGAAGCGCTTAAAGCTGAAACTGATGGTGCTGACTATATTGGTGTGGGAGCTCTTTTTGATACACAGACCAAAACAGATACTATCCATACGTCAGTAAATGAGTTAGTTAAAATCTGTCAAAATGTATCGATTCCGGTTGTAGGGATTGGTGGCATCAATCATGATAATATTACTGAACTAATGGGGTCAGGCATTGCTGGTGTCTGTATCAGCAGTGGTATTTTTGATCACGATAACCCCAAAAAAGCTTCTGAATTATTTAAACATGACAGTTCACAAATCTAAGGAGGATTTTAATGAAAACAGTATTAACTATCGCTGGTAGTGATTCAAGTGGTGGCGCTGGTATTCAAGCCGACCTTAAAACGTTTATCGCTAACGGCACTTATGGTATGAGTACAATTACAGCACTAACTGCCCAAAACACTACTGGTGTCTCAGATATTATGGATGTTTCACCCAGCTTTCTCGGTGAACAAATTGACGCTGTGTGCCAAGATATTTTCCCGGATGCAGTGAAGATTGGCATGATTTCAAACCCAGAATTAGTTAAAGTCATTGCACAGAAAATTAAAGAATATGAACTGAAACATATTGTCTTGGATCCGGTAATGGTTTCAACAAGCGGCTCAACCCTGATGGATAAAAAAGCCATTGAGACGTTGAAATCAGATCTTTTCCCACTCGCTGACATTATCACACCCAATCTATATGAAGCTGAGATTTTAGCTGATATGAAGATTGAATCCAAAACAGATATGGAAGAAGCCGCTAAAGTTATCGAAGCAAAGCTTGGTACAGCAGTTCTTGTCAAAGGCGGTCACAGCAAAGCAAAAGCTCAAGAT
>DATGUS010000080.1:0-3530 GCA_035301245.1 Alloiococcus sp.
ACACCACGTGTTGGTTCATCTAAGATTAAAATTCTGGAACCTGCACCGATCCATTTCGCCATAACTACTTTTTGTTGGTTACCACCGGATAAGAATCTCACTGGCAAATCACGACTAGAAGTTTTCACTGTTAATCGATCAATAAGTAAATCAACGAATTGATTTTCTACTTTTGTATCGATAACCCCTTTTTTCGAGAACTCTTCAAAAGCGGTCATCGAGATATTATCTTTTACTGAGAAATCTAAAATTAATCCTTCTTCTTTGCGACTCTCTGTTAAGAATCCGACACCATGGCTAATAGCTGTGTGAGGATTTTTTAGGTCCACTAGTTCTCCTTCAATAAAGATTTCACCTGAATCTAATGGGTCAAGTCCAAAGATTGCTCGCATAATCTCTGTACGACCGGCACCCATAAGACCTGAAAACCCTAGAATTTCACCTGAATGAAGTTTGAATGAAATATCCTTAATATTTTTATTGTTTAGATTTTTCACTTCAAGTAAGACTTCATCCGTTCGGTTATCTTCATTTGGATAGAAGTTATCGATATCACGACCAACCATTTCTTTAACAATCTGACGATCATTCGTTTCAGAAATATTATGAGTTGCAATCGATTTCCCATCTCGCATGACTGTAATACGGTCACAAATTTGAAAAATTTCTTCCATACGGTGCGAGATATAAACGATAGATACGCCTTCTGCTTTTAGACGGTTAATAATTTGAAATAGCATTTGAATCTCAGTATCCGTTAGGGCTGCTGTTGGCTCATCCATAATTAAAACTTTTACATCATTGAGTAATGTCTTTGCAATTTCAATTAACTGCTGTTGACCAACACTTAGGCTCCCCATTCGTTTATTCAGTGGAATGGATACACCCAACTCTTCAAGAGCTTGATTTGCTTTTTTCTTCATTGCTTTATTATCTAAGAATCCTAATTTATTTGACTGTTCTTTACCCATAAAGATGTTTTCGATAACCGAAAGTTCTGGCCATGTAATCATTTCTTGGTGAATAAAGCTTACACCTTCTCTTTCGGCTTCTTTCGGATTATGATATGTTAGCTCTTGACCGTCTATCGTAATGGTTCCGCTATCTTTTTCGTGTAGACCGGTTAGAATATTCATTAATGTTGACTTCCCTGCTCCGTTCTCACCCATTAAGGCATGAACTTCACCAGGCAATAAGTCAAAATCAACACCTTCTAAAACCTTATTCTTACCAAAGGCTTTTTTAATACCTGACATTGTTATGTGCATGCTGTCAACTCCTTAAAATATGACATTAGACTGCAAAATCACGTTCGCATATGGTGTTGCCTCTCCAGTACGTATGATTGCTTTTGCATTATTTGTCCGTTCTTTAAACTCTTCATGTGAAACGTAATCAATATCTTCAATGGCTTCATTAATCTTTTGATTAAGTTTCTGATTTTCTTCTTTAATTTCGCTTGCTAAGATCGCTTTTTCGACTGCCATATTTTTTAGTAATTCATTAAAAACTTCTTCAAAAGATGGTGTTCCTAATTTTAATGCTAGGTCTATTTTTAATACATGATCTGGAACCGGAAGGCCACAGTCACCAATCACAATCTGATCGGTATGACCAAGGTCAGCTAATACTTTTGAAATGTCACTATTTAAGATTCCATTTTTCTTCATATTGTTCTCTCGCTTTCATTTCTGTCAGTGTTGGAGATCCACCTTGCGCACCTAGTTTTTCAATTGATATAGATGCGGCTAGATTACCTAGTTTAATTGCTTCGTTAAGATCTAACTCATTAGCAAGTCCTACTGCTAGACCACCATTAAAGGTATCACCTGCTCCAGTGGTATCTTGAATTTCTTTTGGCTTCACTGATGGCACAATCACGACTTCCTCACCGTTGTGATATTTAACACCTTGTGAACCTAGCGTAATGATTAATTTATTTGGATAATCCGCTAAGACTTCTTCATGACTTTTACCTTCAAATAATAGATCGAATTCTGTTTCATTCGGTGTTAAGTAGGTCACTTTATCAATATACTCAGAACCTAATGCTCTTGCTGGTGCTGGGTTAAGTAAGACCGGGACGTTATTTTCATCACATAAATCAATAATATATTCAATTGTTTCTTGTGGTATCTCATTCTGTAAAACAACAATACTTGAATTTATTAAAACGTCTTTTGCTTTATCAATCATATCGATCGATACTTTATTATTCGCCCCAGGTGTGTAAACAATATGGTTATCATCTTCAGCTAAGACGATCACTGCTGCACCTGAACTCATCTGTGTAATCCGTTGCACATTGTCGGTTAAAATACCGTTATGCTTTAAATTCTGAATTAAGTTATCACCAAATAAATCATCACCGACTGCACCTACCATTGTTACGTTAGGATAAAGTCGTGCCGCTGCAACAGCTTGATTCGCTCCCTTCCCTCCAAAGTGAATCCCAAAATGAGATCCTTCAATGGTTTCGCCTACTTTAGGGAAACGATCACTCTTTGCGACAAAGTCCGTTGAGATACTCCCAATTACTGTAATGTGTTCCATTTAATCATCTCCTTGTTGATTCTCTAATGGCTAATGTTGGTTTTAATATAGTTTTGTTTTGTTTTAATGACTTATTTTCGATACGGTCAATTAATAGTTGTGCTGCTTTTTTACCCATAGTATAAACCGGCTGAACAACGGTTGTTAAACTGGGTGAAGTGTATTCACCAATCGCGATGCCATCATAGCCCACAATTTGGATAGCTTCTGGGACATCAATCTGGCGCTTTTTACACTCGATCATCAATTCCACTGCCATCATATCGTTCGGACAAATAATTGTATCGACTTGTTGATATTCATCTAGCAGTCTTTGGCATTCAGTTGACATCTCATCAACGTTATATGAATCAATCGTATCAGTTTTAACATTGAGATGCTTTGATAAATGATCTATCACTCCGTTAAAACGGTCAACCGAACCTTGGAAACGCTTCGGCCCTTGGACAACTAAGATCCTATCTGCCTTCGTTTGATTGATGTGTTGGGCAATTAAGTGGCCACCATGATAGTTATCATTATTTATACTATCGTCACTTGTTGGCATAAAACGGTCCAAATAAACAATCGGTAAAGATTTTTCGAAATTAAAATCTTCTAGTTCTCCAGTGGCTACTAACAAGCCACTAATATGATATTGCGAAAACAGCTTTGCGTATTGATCAAGTTTTTTACTGCTCTCAGAAATATCCGCTAATACAATCAGATATCCCTTACTCGAAGCATAATCTTCAACTGCTTTAACTAAAGCATTAAAGAATGGGTTTCTGATATCCGGTATTAATAAACCAATTATCTTCGATGACTGTTTAAACAATGAACGTGCTACTTCATTCGGGAAGTAACCAAGCTTTTCAATGCTATCTTTAATTTTTTGTTGTGCTTCTTTACTCGTATAGCCACTTTTATTGATGTATCGCGAAACGGTAGCGACTGAAACACCAGCATCTTTAGCGACATCTTTCATTGTTACCAAA
>DATGUS010000081.1:0-3814 GCA_035301245.1 Alloiococcus sp.
AGCTCTTCCAAGTTACTGTTGGATTCCGCACTCAATTCATCAAATGGGCCATCAGCTTCAACAACTCCATTATTTAAAATAATAATGCGATCACTTACCTGTTGCACAGTATCCATAATATGCGAGGAGTAAAAGATAGTCTTACCGGCTTTTTTTAATTCTTTCAGCAAGGCTTTAATAATCTGCACACTATTGGCATCCAAGCCACTTAAAGGTTCATCCCAGAATAAAAGATCCGGATTATGCAACAAACTGGCAACAATCAACACTTTTTGACGCATCCCCTTGGAAAAAGAAGACAAACGGTGATCATAACTGTCGTCCATACTCAATGCTTTAAGCATACCTAACGCTCTCTGGTCAATAAAAGACACACTCATCCCGTATAACCCACCTAAAAAGTGGTAATACTCACGAACGGTCAGCGTTTCGTACAGCTCAGCATTCTCTGGAACATAACCGATATAACGTTTATACGTTTCATCGTCATCTTTCATCTCTTCTCCAAAAATCTCAATGTTCCCTTCTGATTTCTGAAGCATACCCAAAATGATTTTCACGGTTGTGGTTTTCCCGGCACCATTTGTCCCGATATAGCCAATGACTTCGCCTGGATAAACCGTAAAGTCAACACCTTTAAGAACGGCTTTATCGCCAAATTTTTTATGTAATTGATGGATAGCTAAAATAGGGGTCGTCATTCTCTTACTCCTTATGATTCATATATACCGTAAATCGCTATATTCAATGTCTGTCATATCGCAAATTCGTTGATTAAATGGTACCATTAATTTGTATGGTTTTGAAATATAACTAGGTAATAAGCAAAATGATTGAAAAGTGGTGAAACAAGTGCCTGAATATGTTGATTTATATGATAGTAATCGTTTGAAGTTAAATAAAATAATAGAACGTAAAGACAAACCACTACCTGGTGAATATATGGTCGTCACTCATGCTCTGTTCATCAATGAAGAAGGCGAAATCCTCATTCAAAAGCGCGTACCAACTAAGTCATTATGGCCTAGCTTATGGGATTTATCTTGTAGCGGTGCTTTAAAGGCTGGTGAAACGAGTCAGCAAGGAATCGAGCGCGAAATCAAAGAAGAACTTGGCGTTGACATCAATTTGACTAACACTCCACCTACCTTAAGTGCATCTTTTAATTACGGCTTTTCAGATTATTACGTTATCCCCTACACAAGGCCAATAGAAGAGTTTACACCGGAGCCAAAAGAAATTACCGATTTGAAGTGGGTAAGCCAGCAAGAACTGTACAAGTTATTAGAAGAAAAACAATTTGTTCCTTACAGCCCATCCTTTTTAGAGGCCTTATTTGATGTCTACCATCATCAAACGGAAATCCGAAAATAGTGAATATATTTAACTATCGACGTTTATTCACTATCAGAGTTTATTTATTGTCTTTTTCATTCTATAATGTTAGAAGGACAAGAAAGGAGGGCGTTTATGAAGAATACTGCCATTGTCGTAGACAGTACCGGATCATTATCAAATGAATTATTGAAAGAGCCATATATTTATCAAGTTAATTTAACTGCCACATTTGCTGATGGGACGATATTTACTGATACGAATGACGAAACAGAAGCCATTGAGTTTCTTAACCAAATGGGTTCTGCTTCAGAGTTACCAAAAACATCTCAACCAGAACCGGCACAATTTGTTGATGCATTAGACGACATTAAAAAACAAGGTTATAAGAATGTTCTATTTATCCATCTCGCATCTGCTTTAAGCGGAACATTCCAAACAGCACAAATGATTGCCAAAGATTATGCAGACGATTTTAATAGTTATTTTATTGATTCTAAAAGCTCATCATTTATCATTGAAGATTTAGTTGAACAAGCCTTAGTGTTGTTGGATAAGGGCTTACCGTTAGATATCATTGTTGAGAAATTACAATGGGCAGCAGACCAGTCAGATGTCTTTTTAATGGTTGAAAATTTAAACAACTTGGCAAAAGGTGGCCGACTATCAAAAGGTGAAGCATTGGTTGGTAATTTACTAAGTATTAAACCGATTTTAATTATCAATAAAGACGGGTATATTGAACCTTTAGAGAAAGTTCGCACAACGAACCGTGCATTAAAACATATGAATAAACTAGTCGATCAACAGATGAAACGCTTTGACTCAAATGCGAAAATTATATTTGCTCATGCAAACTGTGAGAAGAGAGCCTTAAAACAAGTCAGAGAATTACAAGTGACTTACCCAGATACAACTTACCGTGTTGGTTTCCTAACGATGATTATTAGTGCTCACGTTGGAGAAGGGGCACTTGGTGCTGCTGTTGTACCGAACGTGACACACGAATTTTAAATTAAACAAAAACGACCCATTTTTTACTGTAATATGTCAATCACTGTTGACACGTTACACTACTACCTATTTCATTGGGTCGTTTTTATTTTTGTCTATTTTTATTTTTTAATAAAAAGTATGATAAAACCAATACTTAAAACAAGAGTTAGTGATTCAACGACTAACATCGTACTCCAAACACCCGTTATACCAAAATAGTTAGAAAGAAGCATCATAACAATCGGAATTAAGATTAAGCCGCGACTTAATGATACCACCATAGAGGACATGGCATTGCCTAAAGCCGCCATAATATATATCACTATAATATTAAAACCAGCAGCTAAGAAAGCTATTGAGAAATAGTGTAACCCTTCCTTAGCTAATGCTTGCATCTGAACGTGATCGGTCTTATTAAATAAACTGACAATAAAATCCGATAAGGTTAAATTGACTAACATTAAGAGTCCAGCAACTACTAGCACCCCAACGACTGAATATTTAATTAAGGTAATAACACTTGAAGTATTATCCATCCCACGATATCGGCTGATAAGAGGCTGCACCCCTTGACCCATCCCTTGAAAAATCAAAATGGCAATCAAGTTAATATTAGCGACAATCCCATAAGAGGCCACCCCAATATCACCAATCATTGTTAACATCGCAAAATTAAAAATCACAATAACAATCGCTGTGGATATTTCATTAAAGAAGGACGAGAAGCCAATTGAAATAATATTTAAAATACGCTCAACGTCAAAATTAAATGATTCAAAATGTAAGCGACGTTTTGAGTAATGTAGATGAATCGTTAAAACCGCTAAGGTAATCGCTGGCGATAGAATCGTTGCAAATGACGCACCAGCCATACCCCAACCAAAGAGATAGATAAAAATATAGTCTAATACAATATTGAAGAAACCGCCAGTAAGTAGCGCGATCGTCGCCAATCTTGGATTGCCGTCATTTCTAACAAATGAAACAAATGTATTCGATAAAATGAAAAACGTCCCATAGATAACATGTATTAAGTAATAGTCTTGAGCCATCGTGAACGTGTTATCTGAGGCCCCAAAAAATCCTAACAAAGGTTCATTAAATATGTATAAAAGAATAGATAAACTAACACCGACCACAGCAGCAAACTTAATCGTAAAAGTAAAGATACGATTAGCCTGTTTGAGTTCACCTTTCCCCCTTTGAATGGAGTACAACGTTGAACCACCCACACCAATCAACCATCCAGTTCCGTGCAGTAAGTTTGAAACAGGGATCGCTGCATTTAATGACGCAATCGCTGTTGGTCCGATCCCATTCGCAATAAAATAAGTGTCAGCTAAAATAAATAACGCGACACCAATCATGCTCAAAATACCAAAGGAAACATATTCGATAAATTCATTAAATAAATGTCTTTTAACACTAACCAATTAAAGAACCTCTCTCTTATCATCTACACGTACTATACTAAATTACAGAT
>DATGUS010000082.1:0-5104 GCA_035301245.1 Alloiococcus sp.
TTGTTGACTTTTACGAAGACTTAGAAGATGTTGATTTATCTGGAAAAGTCTTCGGTACTTTTGGATCAGGTGATACTTTCTACGAAAAATATTGTAAATCAGTCGATGACTTTGATGAACAATTTCAAAAAACGGGTGCGATAAGAGGTTTCGACCCAGTGAAGTATAACTTATCGCTTCAAGAAGAAGATATTGAACACCTTCATGAAATGGCCAAAACTCTACTTGAAAAATATGAATCTATAAACTAAAAACTTGAATTAAATGACTAATAAAAGCAGCAGCTACTCATTTAGGTGCTGTTTTTTTGAGCTTTAAAATCGCATTCATAAAAAAATCACCACTTTCTTTTAAAAGGAAAATGGTGACTTTCATAGATCTACTTTATTAAATAAGATTACTACTTCAATTCATCAACATTATTAATATAGGATGAGACTTTTTTCGTTACATCGATATCATTGATATCAATCTGCTCGGTAGCAATTAAGGAAGCCAACCCATAAAGCATTGGATATAACTTCAACCAAGCAGTTCTAGGATCTTCTACATTAGGATATAAACGTTGTATACTTTCAGTCATTAGTTCACTAAGACGACGATGTAATTGATTCGAAAATTCATGTCGGTTAATATACATAGAATAAAAGAATAAGGACTCCTCACTTGCATAGAGAATATAATTTTCAGCAATCTTCTCAAACGTTATCTTTTCATTGAAATGATCAAATACTTTGTCAATTAAGATATCATCAAAATGCTTAACGATTTCTTCTCTGAGTCCACCCATATTTTTATATTCATTGTAGATTGGTTGTGTTGAACATTTTAATTCATCAGCAATATTTCGTGCTGTCAGGTTGTTAATTCCATCTCTTTTTAGTAGACGTATTGCACCCTCCAATATTTGCTCTTTAAATATTGTTTTTTTACGTGCCATTGACCTACTCTCCTTAGCTAATATTAGACCTAAAAAAGACTATAGCATGTTTTAGCTCAAAATTCACTTCTTACAAACAATTAACACCATTATTTAATCTGTTTGTAAGATAACAGGATGTTTATAATTAAAATAACGTCATTTTACTTTAAAACAAATTAAATGTTTATATCATGTTAAATTTATATTTTATAAGTAATGAATTTAAGAGGGTTTTAGCCTATTATAGGTATTGATAAAAATTTTAAATATTTACAAATTTTTTTAAATAAAATGTATTATTCTGCTTTACTTCTCTTATTTGAATAAGTTATTCATTTGTATTAAGAATAGCGCTGTGATAGTATTTAATTATTAAACAATTTGGAGGAACAGACATGGTTTTAGAAAATTTTGATCAATTAATCGAAAAATATGCAAATCTATTCGTAACAACTGGTGTGAATGTTCAAGAGGGTCATACTATTTCATTAAGTTGTTCAGTTGATAATGCAAAATTAGCTCGCGCTATTGCAAAAGCTGCTTACGAGAAAGGCGCTGATGAAGTTTTAATAGATTGGACTGACGATGTAATTTCTCGTATGACGTACGAATTCCAATCAGAAGAAACATTAACTAATGTTCCTAAGTACCGTATTGAGAAAATGAATTACCTATTAGAAAAAGGCGCTAGTCGTATTGGTATCATTTCTTCAGATCCTGATAACTTATCCGGTTTAGATGGTGATAAGATTGCAGCTACTCAAAAAGCAGTTAGCCAAGCACTGAAACCAATGCGTGAAGCTTCTCAAGCAAATAAGATTAGTTGGACATTAGGAGCAGCAGCAAGTCCAAAATGGGCAGCTAAAGTTTTTCCTGATTTAGAAACCGAAGAAGAACAAGTTGATGCATTATGGGATGCCATCTTCAAAGCAGTTCACTTATATGATGAAGATCCTATTGCGACTTGGGCTGAAAAAGATAAAACTTTAGAAGCAAAAGCGGAAGAATTAAACAAAGAAAACTTCACTGCCCTTCACTATACAGCGCCGGGTACAGACTTAACAATTGGTCTTCCAAAAGGACACCGTTGGGAAGGTGCGGGTAGTGATAACGTACGTGGTGAACGTTTCATGGCGAATATGCCTACTGAAGAAGTCTTCACTGCACCAGATGCAAACCGTATTGATGGGGTTGTGGTTTCAACAAAACCATTAAGCTATGCAGGTTCAATTATTGAAGGTATGGAATTCCACTTTGAAAATGGACGTGTTACAAAAGTAACTGCTGATAAAGGTGAAGAAGTCATCCAAAAATTAATTGAGCAAGATGAAGGTGCGGCAAGCTTGGGTGAAGTGGCGTTAGTACCTCACGAGTCACCAATATCTCAATCTGGTTTGATTTTCTTCAATACGTTATATGATGAAAATGCTTCTAACCACGTAGCTTTAGGTTCAGCTTATGCATTCAACCTTGAAGGCGGAACTGAAATGTCTGAAGACGAATTAAAAGAAGCAGGATTAAACCGTTCAACGACACACGTTGACTTTATGATCGGATCATCTGAAATGGATATCGATGGTATTAAAGAAGATGGATCTCGTGTACCAATCTTCCGTAATGGTACTTGGGCTTAATTTTTAAATGTAAATAAAAAATAAACAAGAAGGACCGTGATCATCATGACCACGGTCTCTTTTGTTTACTGTTCTATAGGTAATTAACGTCAACAATTATTTTTGCATTGATACTGTTTGAAATCGTACAATATTTGTTATGAGCTAATTTAACAACACGGTCAACAACTTTCTGCTTAATGTCCGTTTTAATATGAATCGTTAATTTAATCTTCTCCATTCTCTTAGGTATTTGATCACTTTTAACGCCTTCTAATTTAATTCGCAGTTCTTCAACACCTTCATCATAATTTTCTAATGAAGTCATCATGGTAATTCCCATACATCCACCTAGAGCAGAAACTAACAGCTCTGCTGGGGTTTGACCGATGTTTTTACCACCATTAGATTCTTGAGCATCAATCGTTACGCTATGTCCTTTGTCATCTGTTGCAATAAATTGTTTTTCTGATTGCCATACTGTTTCAATCTTCATCTTTATACTCCTTTTTATAGAAAAAACTACACATCATATCATCTGTGTAGTTTAATCATAATCTTAATTTAAAATGATGCTAATAATCTGCACGCGATTATTTATTCGGAATGGAAAACCTGAATTTCCAGTTCCTCTGTTAATAATCATACGTTTCGTCGGATCCTCATCTCCGATAAAAATACCATAATCATAGTGTGGGAACATCCCTTGTGACCTAGTATATACTCCACCAAAGTAAGGTAAAATAATCTGACCGCCATGCGTGTGTCCCGCTAATGTTAAGTCAGGCGCTTTGGTTTCATCAGCTAAGTATTTTTCGAATAATTCTGGGTGGTGTGCTAAAAGAATTTTCGGTTTATCTGCCATACCTTCTTCTAGTTCAATATTACTTAACGCAGGTTCAGGTACATTATCCATATCACCACGTTCAGCAAATCCCATTAGTACAAGATCTTTCGTTTCTTTCATATCTTTAAATCGTGCATAAACAGCATCATCAATAAGAAGTTCACAGCCAGCTTTAGAAACGATCGCTCCAAATTCATCAAAATTTGGATTTGCAATATCATGATTTCCTGTCACCACATATGTCGGTGCTAAATCTCTTAGGTCTAGTAAGAAATCTTCAATTGGTGTGTCTTCAATATATTCGACAGCCGCATGAATTGTATCTCCTGTGATGGCAATTAAATCCGGTTCTTGCGTTTCTATTTTTGACAAAATAGATTTTACAAAACCATTATTCATATTGGCTTTTAAATGTAAATCAGTCAGATGAACAATTCGCTTCCCTCTTAACTCTGAATTTAAATTCGCAATTGTTAATTTATATTTTTCTATTTTCACAAATCGATTTTGGTAGTATAAATAAATGCCTAATGCAATGATTAACATCAGTAATATCCAAAACATGCAAGGTCCCTCCAATATTATCGTCACTCATTAGTATATCACAAACAGCAATAGATTGGATAGACCTCTTAGAAGCGTAATAAAACTGAAACATTGCATATGCCAACTATGTTATGACAAATAATGAGTTCTTTTAATACCAATACTGATAGTGTTTTTTAAAATAAAATTTTATAAATCATGTCATTAAGAGAATTGATCTGATCCCTAATGATGAGGAATCGATTACTGGAATGACTGATAAAAACGATTGAATAAAAAACTCCCTCACAGTTGTAAAACCGCTAGGGAGTTTTTTAAAAGGTTATTATCTTCATTGATGCTATGCTATTTATTCAAATGTCACTTAAAAATTATTAAACTATACTTCATCTTTTTTTATTTGATAGATAAATCCTAAAATTTGTAAGGTTAAGATCGGCATTAAGGCAACTAAAGCAATCATTCCAAAACCTTCACCGATTACCGTAGCTGTTGGAATAGCTTCTGCAGCTCCTTGTACAAATGCTAAGATGAATGTTGCCGTTAGTGGTCCTGTTGCTACACCACCTGCATCAAAAGCCATACCGACAAAGACATTCGGTACAATAAATGTTAAGCCTAATGCAATAATATAGCCGGGAAGTAATAAGTGCCACAATTCTAATCCTGGCACAATCATACGAATGATTGCTAATAAGATAGCGAGACCGACACCAATGCATAGCGAGATTAAGATTGGTTTACGTCTAATCGCACCTGCTGTCACATTTTCAATTTGGTGAGTTTGAACACTTACTGCTGGTTCTGCAATAATTGTCACCACACCAAAAATTAATCCAATCAGTCCTAACTGAAAATACATGCCTTCATTACCAAGCGTATATCCAACGATTGTACCCATGTTCATGAAACCTGCGTTAACACCGGTCATAAACAATGTCAGACCGATATAAACATAGATATTTCCTTTCCAAATACGACTTAATTGATACTTTGATAGCGTTGGACGGAATTTTTGGTATAGCCAAAAGATGGCTACAATTGGGAATAATGTAAAAAATACTTCGATAGCTTGTTGTATCAAGATGGTTATATATTGACTGACTATACTAACTTCTGTATTAATCGCAATATCTAAAGATCCAGTTAATTCACCAGTTGGACTAACAATATCAT
>DATGUS010000083.1:0-4813 GCA_035301245.1 Alloiococcus sp.
AGGACACGCGAGGCGACGTCTTTGGCGAAGGAAATTTCATGCGTCACTAATAACAGTGTCACACTCCCTGCTTCAACGAGCTTTTTGATCGTCTGCAGTACTTCTGCCACTAACATCGGATCTAAAGCGGATGTCGGCTCATCAAATAAAAGGACTTTTGGATTGACAGCTAAAGCGCGCGCAATGCCGACTCGTTGTTGCTGCCCGCCGGATAATTGAGAAGGGTAGGCATCTTGTCGATTTTCTAAGCCGACCCTTTTTAATTGCTCCAACGCAATCTGTCTTGCTTTATCCTTTTCAATGTTTCGGACTGTGACTAAAGATTCCATCACATTTTCGATTGCTGTCATATTTTTAAACAAGTTATAATTTTGAAAGACCATTGAGGATTGCAACCGTAATTGTTGCACCTCTTTTTTTGTATAGTTCTTTGCATCAATGGTTACATCGCCGACGGTAATTTTTCCGCTTGTCGGTTCGTCCAAATAATTAAGCGTACGAAGAAAAGTGGACTTCCCGGTGCCAGATGGCCCAATGATTACGACTACTTCATTTTCTTTAATGTCTAAATTGATATCTTCTAACACTTGGTTGTCCCCAAATGATTTAGATAAATTTTGAATTTCAACGATATTTTTTGTCATGTTATCAACTCCTTCCTTCAAAGTTAATAAGCTTCAGAGGATTTTTTAGAAATATATCTTTGGACAATCATTAATAAACCAATAATCACTAAATAAACGATGATTACACCGCCATAAATTTCAAAATATCTAAAAGTACGAGAACCCTCAACACGCGCTGCTCCCATCACATCAACGACACCCAGCATAAAGGCTAGTGAGGTCATTTTAGTAATACTAATCACGTTGTTAAATAAACTCGGTAATGCAATTCGAACCGCTTGAGGTACGATAACTCGCTTCATTAACTGATTATTTGTTAAACCTAAAGAATAGGCCGCATCTTTTTGCCCGTCTTCTACAGAAAGCAGTGCGCCTCGAATACTCTCAGCCATAAAGCCTCCAGCGTTTAAACTGATGACGATCGCTACCGCGTTGAGCGGGTTCATATCACGAACGAATTCACTATTAACAGCCATCCCGTAATAGAAAAAGTAGAGTAAAGCGACTAGCGGAGCACTTCGAAAGATAAAGAGATAAACTTTTGCTATCGGTTCAAGAATGCGTACGTGGTAATAAGTGATTACCGCCAGAATTAAACCAATGATTAAGCCAAAAAAAGTTGCAACAAGCGTCAAGTATAAGGTATATCTTGCGGCATATAAAAGTGCCGGTAGAACTTCTAGCATATAATTAAAATCAAAGCCCAACATCAATCATTCCTTCTACCTGTTTATTGATCCACATCTTCAAGGTTTTTTGTCATATCTGTAAATAACCATTTTTCCGTAATTTCTGCGATTGTTCCATCCGCTAACATCTCTTCGATGACAACGTTCAGTTCATCGCGAAGTTTTGTATGTTCTTCTGTGTCTGGTAAGAAGTAGACAACTGGTGTAGCCGTTAAGTTTTCTTCTAAGATTCTAAAGTCTGCGCCTCTAGTTTCAATGTATTCATTTAATAAAGATCTTGGCCCACCAACTGCGTCCACACGAGCAATTTCTAATTGTTGGAAGGTATCTGATGTTGATTCATAGCGGGTTAACTCAAAGCCAATATCATCTGACATCTCAGTTAAGGGGATATCTGCCGCTTGCCCAGCCTGTACACCGACTGTTTTTCCGGCTAAGTCGTCCAGTGTTTGTATCTCATCATTGTCACTTTGGACCGCGATTGTATTTGCATCCGCATAGATCGGAATCGTATGAATATATTTTTCCGCTCTTTCTTCTGTCAAAGCATAGTTGTTTGCAGCAACATCACTTCGGCCTGTATCCAACTGACCAAAAGTTGCAGATGAACCAATTCTTTGTACCTCAATATCCCAACCGGTTCTTTCTTCAATTTCTGCCCAAATATCTGCTTCCGAGCCGGTCCAGTTTCCTTCCTCATCTACCATACTGTAAGGAGGTCCTGTCCCCACTGTTGCGACTTTGACCGTTTGCGATCCACCGTTTTCATTTTCTGCTTCTTTAGACCCCTCGTCATTTTCTCCGCAAGCAATCAAAATCATTAAAACGACTGCAAGTAAACTAGTGAACGATAATAATTTTTTCCAATTATTTTTCATTTTTCTCACCCTTCTTTTTTATCATTTGTTTTGATTCATTAAAAAAGCCCTTAAACGAAAATAACTCATTAGAAAGTTACTTTCGTTTAAGGGCAAATAATGAATTGCGATTCCACCTTAAAATACAAAGAAAATCATTGGGAAAAATCTTTGTAATCTCAGGATGATACATAAAATGTATCATCTAGCTATAACGGGCAGACCCGGCATGACCTGAGGAATAGGTTCGTTCAGCCACACAACTTCAAGATGCACTTCCAGATTTCTAACAGATCCCTTTCCACCAATCAGGACTCGCTGTGCTGTTTTTCATCTGTACTTTTCTTTTCATTGTTTTTATTTGTTTAATTAATTATATTATAAATTAACAGATATCTTTTTGTTCGTCAAGATAAATGATTTTCAAATTATCAAATCATTTTAAATGAGCAACTTGGTAAATCTACGCTGTTTTATTTGAACTTGATTAACAAAACACTATAACGTATAAATATGACTTAAAATGACAACGAGATGTTATTTTACATATAATAGAAGAATAGATTGTTTTAGTAATAAATTATTTTAAGTTAACTGAACCGGAGGTAGTTATGCGTCTATTACATACTGCAGATTGGCACTTAGGAAAAATTGTCAATGAGTTTTCAATGATTGAGGATCAAGCTTTTATACTGAATCAATTGATTGATATTTTAAAAGAACAAAATATTGATTTATTAATAATGGCGGGTGATCTATACGACCGTAGTATACCGCCTAAAGAAGCAGTAACCTTACTAAACACATTCTTATCCCGTGTGAAAAAAGAATGTGATATTCCCATTCTAATGATTGCTGGGAACCATGATAGTAATGAACGCTTAGAATTTGGCACAGACTTGTTGGCTGATGCTGGATTTTATATAGAAGGAACATTTAAACCCAAAACGCGTAAGGAAACATTCGGTGATGTATCCATTTACTTGATGCCTTTCGCTGATCATATTCGCGTTCGTCATGAATTAGGGATGGAACCTGAAATTAAAAATCTAGAAGAAGCCATAAAGGTTCAAATAGATAATATTATCGAAGATGATGAATTTAATCCAAATCAAAAAAATATCTTAATAATGCACGGTTATGTTATTAATCAGACAATTGATTCTATCGAAGAGTCAGAATCCGAACGACCACTAAGTATTGGAACGACTGAATATGTTGATGCCAGCTTGTTTGATGCCTTCGACTATGTCGCTCTCGGCCACTTACACAAGGCCCAAAAAGTAAAGCGTGAAACAATTCGTTATAGTGGTTCACCTCTTAAATATTCAAAGTCAGAAGCAAATCACCTCAAAAAAGCATTTATTCTTGATACAGCATTGCCAGGATTCGGTATTGAAGCAGTCCCTCTCAAGCCGCTTAGGGATATGCGAATCATTAAAGGTAAATTCACTGAAATTATCCAAGGTGAATCCGATGATTATGTTTTCTTTGAGCTTGAAGATACGACTTATGTCATGGATGCGATGACCCGCTTACGCAAAAAATATCCTAACGCGATGGGCATCGAGTATTTAAACCTGCAGCGTAAAGAGAGTGTTCAGCAGAAAAAAGCCGCTAAAGACATTCGCAAACTAGCTGTCGATGAACTATTCAAAGAGTTCTATGAGCACTATAGAGAACAAGCATTAGATGAACCGCGTAAAGCAATTGTGAACCAAGTGCTAGATGAGATTGAACGGGAGGAAGACCAATGAGACCGTTAGTTTTAGAGATGAATGCATTCGGTCCATTCAAGAATAATGTCGTGATTGATTTTAGAGAGTTTGATCAATCTTCTTTATTTTTACTGACCGGACCAACAGGTTCAGGAAAGACTACAATTTTTGATGCGATCTCCTATGTGCTTTATGGATCTGCCAGTGGCGAATCACGCGAAGAAAGCACTTTGAAGTCGGATTATGCAAGTGATGAAGAAGCAGTCTGTTATGTGAAATTAACATTTACGATTCACAATAAAACAGTGGAAGTCTATCGCCGTCCTAGACAAAAAGGCCCTGGTAAGACTAAGCGTGTGATTGAATTACAACCGGAATTTGAACTGGTGATAGATGATCAACTGGTGTCCAACAGTGTCAAAGATTCCACTACCGAAATTCAAAAACTATTAGGTTTGTCTGCAGATCAATTTAAGCAGATTGTGATGCTCCCCCAAGGTGAGTTCCGTAAACTGTTAACATCTACAAGTAGTGAGAAAGAAGCGATTTTTAGAAATATTTTTAAAACAGATATTTTTAGACGCTTTGAAGATACGTTGAAAGAAAAATCTAAGTTATATGTAAAAGAGCAAGAACGTTTGAAAGCTCTGTTGGATCAACAAACAGGCCAGATTATGTATGATAATCGACCTGAACTTGATTTAGCAATTAAACAAGATGACTATGAAGCGCTATTAGCTGAATTGTCAACACTAAATGCCGAAGATGATAGGGAGTTTCAGAAAGTTGATAAACAGCTATCTGAATTAACGAAACAATTGGAAGAAGAACGAGTTATCATCGAAAATATGACACGACTAGAATCATTGAGTGAGCAAAGTCAGGCCCTTGAACAAGAAAAACCAGAAGTAGAAGCTAAAAAG
>DATGUS010000084.1:0-8840 GCA_035301245.1 Alloiococcus sp.
AGTATTATAATACCCAACCAATGTATAATAATAACCAACTTTGTGTATGTTTTATGTAAACGAATGTAAAGGGAATGTAAATTTTAATGTCATTCAAATATTCATAGTCGTTTTAAGAGTGATCTTAAACCTTCTTTATCATTAAAATAATTAAATTTAAACATAAGTACTTAATGAATAAAAATTGATACACGGATTTTGAAATAGCTAAATAGAAATATTATAGTCCTCCCATAGTGTTCCTCCTCTTTAATGAGGAGCGAAACATCGGAGATGAGACGAGTCATTTAAACAAACGGCAACAACATTTAAAAAATAGTTGATCATATAATAAAAACACCTTTACATTTGTGTGCCACTATGTAAAGGTGTTTAGTATCATTTAGTTGTTTAGAATAATGTTTTTGTTTTCGGCTATAGGCATCCATACCCTAAAAGTCGATCCTTCTTGCGGCATACTTTCTAGTTCTATCCAGCCGTCCATGCCATCAACAAGCCATTTGACAATAGAAAGCCCAAGTCCTGTCCCACCGGCATTACGGCTTCTTGCTTTGTCTACACGGTAGAAACGTTCAAAGATTCTTTCTTGTTCTTTTTGGGGAATACCAATACCATTATCTTTAACTTCAATAATACCTTCTTTTCCTCTAGTATCGATAACAATCTTTACATAACCTTTTTCAGTCGTATAAGAAATGGCGTTCCCAATTAAGTTAATTATTACTTGCTTCAACTCATCTTGATTTACATTGACGATTAGATCAGTTTTTACGTCAACTGTTAGGTCGATCTGTTTTGTTTCAGCTTTTTGGTAAAGAATTTGTATGGCATCTCTAACAGTATCCTCTACATTAACTTGATCAGCTGCTACGTGATTTGGTCGCTGTTCTAAACGAGATAGCTGTAAGATATCGTGAACCATCGTATCTAAACGAGTCGATTCTTTTAACATAATTTCTAAAAATTCTTTTAATAATTCTGGATCATTCATTGCACCATCCAGTAAAGTTTCACTAAAGCCTTTTAATGCCGTAATTGGTGTTCGCAATTCGTGAGATGCGTTCGCTACGAAATCAGTTCTGACTTGTTCAAGTCTCTTGATCTCAGTAATGTCATAAAGAAGCACAGCATAATTGTTTTCTTCATCGACATTAATAATTGGAATCACGTTCACATCCACGACACGTTCACTTTGGAGATAGAGAACAACTTCTTTATTCTGTGGTTTGTCGCGCTTGATCGCTTTATCTACTAGTCTCGTAATTTCAGAGCTTTGAATAATATCTGTGTAGTCTCTTCCAAGATATCCATAAACATTCGTGCTTAATATTTCATTGACAGCTGGATTACATACTTTAATTTCGCGGTCTTCATTTAATAAGATCACACCTACCACAATATTTTCAAGTAAGGTAGTTAAACGGCGATCATTTTGTTGGATTTCAAGCAATTGTGACTCTAGGTTTTCTGCTAAATAATTAATAGAATGACCGAGCTCATTAATCTCTTCATATGAATTCATTGTGTAACGCGTTTGATAATCTTTATTAGATAATTTATTCATTACAACACGTAATTCATCAATCGGGTGTTTAATTTTGTTTGTCCAATAAAATGTCATGTAAAATGTTACAGCAATCAAGATAATCAAGGATAATACAATTAAACCAGACAGATAAAAGACGATTTCTCTAAAATTCGTCATGCTATTAGATATTCGAACAACACCAAGCAGTTCACCTGATGGATTGTAAATCGCTTCTGCTGCATAAAACATCACGTCACCGGTTGACGTGCTTTCTCGACTCGCTGTAACGACAGTGTTCTCTTCGACAGATTTAATGAACTCTTCACGATCAGCATGGTTTTCCGCTTCTTCTACATCTAATGTTGTATCTAAAATAATTTCACCATTAGGATCTATAATGGTCATTCGTTCACTTAAGTAAGTTGCGATATCTGATACCGAATGTTTCAATGAGTCGACATCCCTAATATTTTCAGCATCTTCTTCGATTTTACGAGATATGACAGCCATCTGATCCGACAACATATTTTCTTGCTGTTTTAATATTTGGCTCTCTGTCATTTGAATAAAAGCCAAGAGCAAAATAACAGTGAGTACAGAATAGGCTAATGTAAAATAAAGCAGCATTCTCTTTCTTAATCGCTTCATTGCGGTGCCTCAAATTTATAGCCAAATCCTCGAGCCGTTTTAACGTATTTAGGATTCTTCGTATCTTCTTCTAGCTTTTCACGTAAGTGACTAATATGAACGTCCACTATACGAGTTTCCCCTGCAAAATCATAGTTCCAAATCGCATTTAAGAGCTGTTCTCTACTTAGAATGCGTCCTTGTCTTTTAGCTAAATATAGTAATAAATCAAATTCTTTTGGTGTTAGGAATGTTTCTTCGCCTCGTACCGTCACGTTAAACTCTGTCGGGTTTATCACAATATCCCCCACCGAAATGGTGTTTTCTGAAGGTGCTTCATCGGTTGATTTTTGACTTTTGTTATATCGTCTAAAGATGGCTTTCATTCTTGCAATAACTTCTCTTGGACTGAACGGTTTAGTTATATAATCATCCGCCCCAATTTCTAGACCGATTATTTTATCAATTTCTGAATCTTTGGCAGTTAACATAATTATTGGTGTATCTACTTTTTCACGACGTAATTGACGACAAATTTCAATGCCGTCCATTGAGGGCAACATAAGATCTAACAAAATTAAATCGAAATCATTATCTAAAGCTCGTTTAAAACCTTCTTCTCCATCCATGAACGTTTTTGTTTCGTAACCTTCTTGTTCAATGTTGTAACTAAGTAATTTAGCAATTGAGCTTTCATCTTCAATGATTAATATTTTTTTCATGTTATACCTTCCTTACCAAAATATGCTATAACTAGAACCCCAGTTATTCTTATCTTAATAGTAACATAATTCATACGCCTAACTAATGTCTTTACACAACCTATACATGACTGACATATTATTAATATTTTTCAAACCTATTCTTATAAACTAGGTTTTTAAACAGGTTTATAGTTTTAAGTTAAAAAAACGTCAGATGAAGATTAATTGCTTCATCTGACGATTTCTATGACTTCTATAGTCATTTCAGTTATTTTAAATTTTTAAGAATTTACGGATGGATAAGCTAGAACCAAAGCTTCCAATAATGACACCGATAGCTACCATAAAACCAAGTAGGTAATATAAGAATGGACCTGGAGGAAGTAGGGCAAATGTTGTTCCACTAAGCATTCTCATTAATCGTTGGAACCCATTCACATAAACATAGCCTACAATCCCTGCGGCAACAGCTGAACCTAAGAAGCCTATAATCGCACCTTCAATTAAGAAAGGCCAGCGAATAAACCAATTTTTCGCTCCCACTAGTTTCATAATTTCGATTTCGGTACTTCGTGAAAAGATCGCGATTCGAATGGTGTTTGAGATTAAGAAGATCGCTGTAAATATTAGGACACCAACAATCACAATGCCTATGTTGCGCATGTTCTCTGTTAAAGTAAATAAACGATCTGCTTCAGCTCCGCCATAGTTAACATCTTGAACATAATCAAAGTCTTGAATTTCTTCAGCAGTACGTTGAGTGTCTTCTGGTGTCTTTGCACTAACAATAAAGACATCATATAATGGGTTGTCATCACCTTCAAATAGATTAAAATCTTCACCATAGACACCGATGATGTTATCTAGCTCTTCATCTTGACTAGAGAACTCAATGCTATCAATACTCTCTAAGTCTTCAATTTGCTTTTTAAGTTCTTCTTGATTATCTTTATCTGCAGCAAGATCAATTGATACTCGAATACTTACATCTTCTTCAATATCAGTTGCTAATTTATTAATATTGAATAATGTCGCAACTAAACTTCCAACTAATAGCAATGTAATCGCAACAGCACTTACTGCGGCAACGGTCATCCAACCGTTACGACGTAAACTTTTTAAAGCGACGCCAATATGACTGAAAAATGTTCTAATCTTCATAACCATATTCTCCTTCCATTTCGTCACGAGCAATACGGCCACTTTCGATAGCAATCACACGATGTCTTGCTTTGTTAACGATATCACTGTGATGAGTCGCCATGATAACCGTTGTTCCAAGACGATTAATTTCTTCAAGAACTTCTAATATTTCCCAAGATGTTTCTGGGTCAAGGTTACCTGTCGGCTCATCAGCAATAAGCACTTGAGGGGTATTGGCAATGGCTCGAGCAATCGCTACACGCTGCTGCTCCCCACCCGAGATCTGATTCGGGAACATTTTCCCTTTGTGTTTCAAGCCAACTAAATCCAAAACTTCCGTTACACGTTTTCTAATTTCTTTTGGTTTTTTTTCTAAAACTTTCATCGCATACGCCACATTTTCATAAACAGTCAAACGGGGTAATAACTTGAAATCTTGGAAAACCACTCCGACGTTTCGTCGTAATTTCGGAACGTCTTTTCGTTTCATTTTGCCGATATCAAACTCATTAACTTTAACGATTCCTTTAGTTGGTACTTCTTCACGGTAAATTAATTTAATAAACGTTGATTTACCAGCACCTGATGGGCCTACAACATAAACGAATTCTCCTTGATCAATTTCAACAGATAATTTGTTTAAGGCAGTAATCCCATTATTATATTTTTTATAGACATTTTCCATTTTAATCATAATTTCACCTATCTACTTCTTCATAGCTTAATGACACTGTATTCTATCATTCTACCTTAGTGTAGTACATTAATGTTTTAAATAGATTACAGCTTTATGTCAATCATAAATCAATTTGAGATCTTAAGTACGCTTCAATAAATAGATCTATCTCGCCATCCATAACAGCATCTGTATTTCCGGTTTCCACATTCGTGCGGTGATCTTTAACCATTGAATACGGGTGGAAAACATAGGATCTAATTTGTGATCCCCAGCCAATTTCTTTTTGTTCACCACGAGCTTTTGCCATTTCAGCTTCTTTTTCTTCGACTTCTTTTTGATACAGTTTTGATTTCAGCATAGTCATGGCTTGTTCACGGTTCTGAAGTTGTGAACGACCTGATTGACTTTGAACAACAATGCCAGTTGGCTGATGGGTAATTCGTACAGCAGAGTCCGTTTTGTTAACGTGCTGTCCTCCAGCACCACTGGCACGATACGTATCAATTCTTAAGTCTTCTGCTGCAATGTCAATGTCAATCGACTGATCAATTTCTGGTGTCACTTCACATGATACAAATGACGTATGACGTCTACCACTTGAATCAAATGGTGATATACGAACTAGTCGGTGAATGCCTTTTTCAGCTTTTAATAACCCATAGGCATTTTCACCTTTAACTAGTAAAGACACACTCTTAATGCCAGCTTCATCACCGTCTTGGTAGTCAATAATTTCATAACTGAAGCTTTTTTGTTCAATCCATCGTGTGTACATACGGTAAAGCAATTCGCCCCAGTCTTGTGATTCAGTCCCCCCAGCTCCGGGATGCAGTTCTAATATGGCATTATTGCTATCATATTCACCAGACAAAAGTAATTCAATTTCTAACTCTTCAACTTTCTGATTCATCAAGCTGTTATTCTTTTCAAGTTCATCAAAAAGGTCCTGATCCTCTGCATCATCAAGCATAAGCAAGATTGTTTCATTCTCTTCAATCGTTTCTTCAATGGTATTTAACAACCCTAATTTATGCTTCAGCAAGTTTGTCTGATTAATGATTCGCTGTGAACGTTCTTGATCATCCCAGAAGTTCGGCTGAGTCATCAATTCTTGAGCTTCAGCCAGATCTGTTTCCATCTTATCTAAGTCAAAGAGACCCCCTAAAGTTCTCTAGTTTCTCTTTAACTACTTCAATATTTTTTTCAATTTCATGTTGCTCCATCGTCTGATTCTCCTTTGATAAAAAAGGTAGGAGCAACTCAAGCCCCCACCTTCTCTTTTGATATTTGTCTTTTACCCAGTAATGGTATTCGTTTCATCATCGTGTGAATATTGGTAGTCATCTTTTTTGACTGGTCGACGTGATTTCTTACCTTTACCAGCTGCTGTTGCTTGTTCACGTTGTAAGTTTTGACGGATTTGAGATTTCATTAATAAACGTGTAATTTCATATTCAATCTCACCGATCATTTCGTTAAATAAACGGAAGCCTTCTTGTTGGTATTCAGTTAGTGGGTTAAATTGACCATAAGAACGAAGGCCGATTCCTTGACGTAGTTGATCCATCTCATCGATATGGTTTGTCCATTTACGGTCCACCACTCGTAAGATAACTACTTTTTCGAACTCTAACACTTGTTCGTCGCCATTAAACTGATTTACTTTGTTTTGATAAGCTTCTTGAACTTTTTCAGTGATAAATTTACGAATGCTTTCGCGGTCACGTCCATATAAGTCTTCAACTGTAATCGAATCTGGTGGTAGAAGAACGTTATGTGTAAATTCTACAATTGATTCTAAGTCCCATTTCTCTGTTTGGTCACCTTGTGTGTGAATATCAATATTACCATCAATTGTTCTTCTAATAATTGGTTTAGTAATATAAGCGAGCGACTCTTCTTCCATAATAACTTCTTGACGTTGTGAATAGATGACTTCACGTTGTTCACGCATGACATCATCATATTTTAGAACGTTTTTTCGTGTATCGTAGTTGTTACCTTCAACACGTTTTTGTGCAGATTCTACTTGTTTAGAAATCATACGGTTTTGAATGACTGCATCGTCGCCAGAGATTTTTAGACGCTCAAGAACACTTTGAATTCGTTCAGAACCAAAACGTCTCATTAAGTCATCTTCTAGAGATAAGTAGAACTGGGATACACCTGGGTCACCTTGTCGTCCAGAACGTCCACGTAGTTGGTTATCAATACGACGTGATTCGTGACGTTCCGTACCAATAACTGCAAGACCGCCGAGCTCTTTAACGCCAGGACCTAATTTAATATCTGTACCACGCCCAGCCATATTTGTAGCGATTGTGACTGCCCCAGGTTGACCTGCGTTCACTACAATTTCCGCTTCTCTAAAGTGGTTTTTCGCGTTTAAAACTTCGTGAGGAATATTTAATTGTTGTAGGTAACGACTGATAACTTCAGAAGTTTCTACAGCAACTGTACCTACTAAAATTGGTTGACCTTTTTCGTGACGTTCTTTAATTTCATACGCTACTGCTTTAAATTTGCTATCTAATGTTGGGTAGAGTAAGTCATCTTTATCATCTCGAGCAACTGGACGGTTCGTTGGTACAGCGATAACGTCCATGTTATAAATTTCTCTAAATTCTTCTTCTTCTGTTTTAGCTGTACCAGTCATTCCTGATAATTTAGCATAACGACGGAAGTAGTTTTGGAATGTGATTGTCGCCATTGTTTTCGATTCTTTTTGAATCTCAACATCTTCTTTAGCTTCAATCGCTTGGTGCAAGCCGTCAGAATAGCGACGACCATCCATAATACGACCCGTAAATTGGTCAACAATCTTCACTTCACCGTCATCTACCACATAGTCTTTATCTAAGAGCATAATGTAGTTGGCACGTAAAGCTTGGTCTAAGTGGTGAATTAAGGCTTGATTCTCAACGTCGTATAGATTCGCTACGTTAAATGTGTCTTCAGCTTTTTCAATACCTTCTTCAGTCAAGTTAATTGTCTTAGAAGGAACATCAATGGTGTAGTCTTCATCTTCTTTTAAGCCTTTAACAAAGAAGTCACAACGGGTATAGAATGAAGTTGCTCCTTCTGATTGTCCAGATATAATTAATGGTGTACGCGCCTCATCAATTAAGATGGAGTCAACCTCATCCAAAATAGCAAAGTTTAGCGGACGCTGTACCATTTGTTCTTTATAGACAACCATGTTATCACGTAAATAGTCGAAACCTAACTCGTTGTTAGTTGAATAAGTAATATCACAGTAGTATGCTTTACGTTTTTCGTCAGAATTTTTAGAGTTTAAGTTTAAGCCAACTGTTAACCCCATCCAACGATATAATTCACCCATCTCTTCCGCGTCACGTGTAGCTAAGTAGTCGTTAACTGTCACCACGTGCACACCTTTACCTGAGATTGCGTTTAAATAAACTGGTAGTGTTGCAGTTAATGTTTTACCTTCACCGGTTTTCATCTCTGCAATGTTACCTTCGTGTAACGCCATACCACCTTTAAGCTGAACGCGGAATGGGTATAATCCTAACACACGTCTAGCTGCTTCACGAACAGTCGCAAATGCTTCTACTAGTAATTCGTCTAATGTTTCTCCATTAGCATATCTTGATTTAAATTCTTGCGTACGAGCTTTCAGTTCTTCATCCGTTAACTCGGCCATGTCATCAGCTAATGTTTCAATTTGATCAGCTATCTTTCCGTAACGACGTAATGTTTTTTTGTCGTTATCGAAAATCTTTTTTAAGATGTTAGCCATACTATTCCTTCACCTCTATGATTCCTTAACCATTCATTCTAAATAATAAACCATTTAGTTCTTTTCTCTAAACTATACATACCTAATAATGATACCATGTATAAGTAATAAATAAAAGACTACAACAGTATTCATTGTTGAATATATTGATAAGGTTTTTAATAGATATGGATACTTAACTGACACCGATGTTTTACCATTTAAATAAAATGATTTGCTTTACTTTTGCTGTTTCAATCTTCTTAACTAAGCTCGGTACCGAAAGAAGCATGCGAGCATCCCAAACCACTTTTTCATTTATGATAAAACGATCCAAAATCATAAATCAAAACCACTGTTGTAAACAAGTCATTTTATAAAAATTTCAAATAAAAAGCTGGAGATCTCTCCAGCTTT
>DATGUS010000085.1:0-12802 GCA_035301245.1 Alloiococcus sp.
TCAATCCGTCAGTTATGCATTAACGACACCTGAAAAAGCGAGCCGCTTTACGACGCGTACAATGACAGATAAAGAAGGTGTGACATTAGATCACCCAATGAGTCTAGATCACCAGACATTACGCCAAAGTATTATTACTGGATTACTAGATGTTGCAAAGTACAATAAAGCTCGTCAAATTAATAATATTAAACTGTTTGAATTAGGTGCAGTATTCAGCAAAGAAGCAGATAACAAGTATCATGAAACTTTACATGTTGGAGGCTTATTAAACGGTCAACTGACTGAAGATTCATGGAGCGAAAAAGCTGTGGCAATTGATTTCTATACCGCAAAAGGTGTGATTGAACAACTCTTGAGCCTGTTAGGCATCGCCAACAAAGTCACTTATAGACCAACAGCAGAAATGAATGAAATGCACCCAGGTCGTACTGCGGAAGTTTATGCTGGTGAACATTACCTTGGTTATGTTGGTCAAGTTCACCCTACAGTAGCTAAACAATATGACTTGAGTGAAGTGTATGTATTTGAATTAGACTTCATGGCTTTAATTCATGAAGCGAAATTGGTGAAGAAATATCAGTCTATCCCTAAATATCCAGGAACAGCTCGTGATATGGCACTCCTTGTTGATACAACAACAACTCACCAAGAGATTGTTGATATTATTGAAGCGAACTCTTCTAAACTATTGAAGAATATTCACTTATTTGACTTGTATGATGGTGAAAATATTGAAGATGGTAAGCAGTCACTGGCTTATTCATTATTCTACCAAAACCCCGAGTCTACATTGAAAGATAAAGAAGTCGATGCAGAGTTCGAAAAAGTAAAAGAAGCGCTACAAACACAAATTGGAGCGGTAATCCGCTAATTCTATTTGAAAATAACTTTAAAAGTAAAACTGCAGTTTAACCGCTGCAGTTTTTTTGTGAGCAGAATAAAATGAGAAATAACCTCATCTTGTTTCAATTATGGTATAAAAATGATTGACATCAAAATGACACTTTTAATGACACTTAGCTTTATTCGTGATAAAATAGTAGAGAAATTCTGATTTAAGGAGCTGTTTGGTGTGTCAAATAAACCTAGTCGCTTTAAAACAACTATCGATGGCCGTTCTTTTACAATCGTTGGCCGTAAATCTCAAGAACATATGCGTGTAGTTTCTGATTTAATCAATGATGAATTAACAGAACTGAAAAAAGTGACTCGCAGTTTAGATAACGAAGAACGTGCCATTTTATTAGCAATCAACGCAAAATCAGAACAACTTGAAATGCAAAAGAAAGTTATCGAGTTAGAAGAAAAACTAAAGAATTTAAGTGAATAAGTCACTGTCTATTCAGTTGGAGGTCCCTCATGTTACTTAGTTTATTTATCATTATCGTTTTATTATATAGTATCTATATTGGAGTTAAACGCGGCTTAATCTTACAAATTATTCTAAGTATTGGTTTTTATTTATCATTTGGTTTTGCATCTGCGTTTTATTCAGTGTTATCTAAATATGTTGAACTGATTGTTCCTTACCCTACGCCACAATTAGTTGAGGAAAGTCCATATGCGTTATATGGGTTAGAGCACTTATTTGAACTACATACGCCATTTTATAATGGCCTATCTTTTTTAATGCTCTTTTTCATCGGTTGGTTATTAACACGTTTAGTTGGACGACTACTTGTTTTTGTTTCTGATATAGACATTGACGAAAAGATAAGTAACATCGGTGGAGCAGTTTTAAGTTTTTTCGCTCATTATATTGGCTTATTCTTAATTATGTTTTTAGTATCAACATTACCGTTTGGGTTTGTTCAAAGACAAATTGAATCCAGTTTTCTAACACGAGCGATCATCACCAAAACCCCCGAATTATCAAAAGAGTTTTACCAACGTTGGGTTGAGGATGTCGATCCGGAGGACATATCAAATCAATAACCGAATGAATAAGGCTGTGACAGTTGTCATAGCCTATTTTTCATCAAATCTAAATATAAAATACACTGAAATTTAGTCTATTGACCAGGAATCTGATCATAAAGGAGAATCAGTTTTGGAAGATATTATAAAAAAATCCATGAATATGCTAGAGTTTCCGAAAGTGAAGCAACAACTTAGTCAGCATACTATTTCGGAATTAGGTAAGAAGAAAGCGATGGCTATTCAACCAGCCACGAATAAAGATGAGATTATTCGTTTGTTAAATCAAACGAATGACGGGGTACATCTTTTAAGAATGAAGGCAGGCATTCCGATCACTCCATTTGAAAATATTACGCCTCATTTAAAACGCTTGTCTATAGGTGGAGCACTTAGTGGGAATGAAATTGCGAGTATTTACCGAGTGCTAGAGAACGCGAAAGTCATTCAGTCATTCTTTAAAGAAGTTAAGGAAGACGATATTATATTAGAGACGTTATATGACTTAAATGAATCGTTAGATCCTATGCCAAGTTTAATGAAAAAAATTGAGTCAGTCCTTGATGAAGATGGGCGAGTAATCGATGAAGCAAGTGCAAAACTTAGAGAGATTCGTACTGGGATTCGTCAGGTAGAGAACCGAATTCGTGAGCGATTAGAAAAGATTGTTAGAGGTAGTCAATCTCGATATTTAACGGATTCGATTATTACTATTCGTAACGACCGCTACGTTATACCAGTGAAAACCGATAGTAAAGGGGTATTTGGTGGGGTGGTTCATGATCAGAGTTCAACAGGTCAAACGTTGTTTATCGAACCACAATCTGTTTTAGAACAAAATAACAAGCTGCGTGAATATACCAATCAAGAAAAGAATGAAGTGACACGTATTTTAGCGGAACTATCCAGTGCGATCACGCCATATCAAAATGAATTAGCATATAATTTAGAGATATTAACAACATTCGATTTTATCGCAGCGAAAGCTAAGTACAGTCGTGAATTAAATGCTGAATCTCCAATGGTTAGTGAACAAAATCATATTGCGTTATTTCAAGCCAGACACCCTCTAATTGAAGAATCGATAGTAGTACCAAATGATATTATTATTGGTGAAGCGTATAAAACAATTATCGTTACCGGACCTAACACGGGTGGTAAAACTGTTGTTTTAAAAACGTTAGGTTTACTCCAATTAATGGGGCAATCAGGTCTTCATATTCCAGTAGGTAAAGAGAGTTCCATTGGAGTCTTTACAAAATGGTTTGCCGATATTGGTGATGAGCAATCGATTGAACAAAGTCTGTCAACATTCTCATCTCATATGACAAATATCGTTTCCATTTTAGAACATATTGATGAACAAACATTAATTGTCTTAGACGAATTAGGTGCCGGAACCGATCCACAAGAAGGAGCAGCCTTAGCAATAGCTATGCTTGACTATATTGCAGCAAAAGGTAGTACAGTTGTTATTACATCACACTACCCCGAGCTTAAAGCTTATGGCTATGATCGCCCACAAACTCAAAATGCAAGTATGGAGTTTGACGTCGATACTTTAAGTCCGACGTACAAATTACTTTTAGGGATCCCTGGACGAAGTAATGCGTTTGAAATTGCGAGACGTCTCGGTTTATTTGAAGAGATTATTGATTCATCGAAACAATTGATGAGCGGTGACACACAGAACGTCAACGATATGATCGAAGACTTAGATGCAAAACGCCAGTCATATAATGAACTAAATGAAGCAGCTAGAAAAGAGTATTTAGAAGCAGAAAAATTGCATAGAGATCTTAAAAACTTTTACAAAGAGTATGAAAATCGATCGAACGAGTTAGAAGAGAAGGCAAAAGAAAAAGCTAACGCCATTATCGAAAAAGCAGAACAAAAAGCAGATAAGATTATTAATGAATTAAGACAAAAACAACTGGATAGCGGTCGTCAAGATGGCGTAAAAGAACACGAATTTATCGATGCGAAATCTAGACTTTCAAACTTAAAACATGAAAAAGAACACTTAAAACAAAATAAGGTACTTCAGAAAGAGAAGCAGAAAAAAGATTTTGCGGTGGGGGACGATGTTCATGTGATCAGCTTTGACCAACGTGGAACATTAGTCGAAAGATCTGGTCATAAAGAATGGGTTGTTCAAATGGGCATGCTCAAGATGAAAATCAAAGAAAAAGAGATGACTTTACTTGAGAAAGAGAAGAAAGCACAGCAGCGAACAACCACTGTCCGTGCTTCAGTTGGTTCTGTTCCGACAGAGATTGACTTAAGAGGTGAACGAGCAGCTGAAGCAGTGAACCAATTAGATAAATATATCGATCAAGCCTTGCTTGCTAACTACGAACGAGTGACCATAATACATGGAATGGGTACTGGTGCTGTTCGAAAAGCGGTTAAAGATTACTTGAAGAAACATAATCAAGTCAAATCATATAATGATGCACCAGCAAACCAAGGTGGTAATGGCGCAACAATTGTGACATTTAAATCTTGAACGGTTTAAAAATTAGAAAACAAAAAAATATTGTGATAAACTAAAACCATTCAACAATTTAAAAACATTCTTAGGAGGAAAATAGAGTGGTTAAAGCTATTACAGATGCAGAATTTAAAGATGCAACAGATTCAGGCCTAGTCCTAGTAGACTTTTGGGCAACTTGGTGTGGACCATGTAAAATGCAATCTCCAGTAATTGAAGAATTATCTGAAGAAATGAGTGACGTTGAATTTTTTAAAGTAGACGTTGATGAAAACAAAGAGACAGCACAAGAATTTGGAATAATGAGTATCCCAACTCTCTTAATCAAAAAAGATGGCGAAGTTGTCGATAAATTAGTTGGGTTCCATAGTAAGGACCAATTAGCTGAAGTTTTAAACAAAAATAAATAATTTAATCAATATTGAAAGTAGCACTAGCCAATAGTGGTTAGTGCTACTTTTTTATTTTAAACAAACTTAGTAGTGGCCAACTTATAAAAATTAATTATAATATGTTAAAATAGAATAGCTAATACTATGAATGAGGTGCTGTTGTGGAAGTTGCAATTATAGGATTTGGAACAAGTGGCGTGAATGTCTTACGCCAATTAGTCAACCATATAGAACAACTAGATATTAAAAAAATATACATTATTCAAGATAAAATAGAGCAGTTCGCTAAAGGTCTACCTTATCAGACAGATCATGAAGCACTGAAACTAAATGTGTTTCCAAAATTTATGTCAATGAATCCCGATGAAGAACAAGAATTTGAAAATTATTTAAATGAACGTGGCGTATTCTTTAAATCTGATGACTACTTACCACGAAAAATATTTGGAGAGTATAGTCATTTTCTATATGAACAACTCGTTGAAAAAAATATTGACGTTGAAATAATAAACCAAGAAGTTGTAAAAATTATTATGGAAGATGAAATGTATCGTGTGATCTACAAAAATAAGGCGTCAATCTTAGTTGATTCTGTTCAACTAACCATTGGTCACGTTGCTTATAACGATCCGTATCAACTTAAAGGCTATGATAACTTTATTTATAACCCATATCCAGTTGTAGAAAAATTAAACATGATTCGTCCAGAACATAAAGTAGCAGTTATTGGCTCTGGATTAAGTGCGCTTGATATTATGATGTATCTAAAGCGAGATGATGAGGATCGTCCTTTAGATATGTTTTCATTAGAAGGATTGGCTAGAACTGTGCGTGGTCACAACTATCAAGATAAAATAGACTTAGAGTACGTTTCAGCAGAAAAATTAGCAGCCTTTGCAGATCAGTTAGACCGACCGTTAACTGCGAATGATATTATGGGGCAATTCAAAAAAGAAGTGGAGACTCATGACGTCGATTTTAACTACTTCTGGTATGAGCGAAATAATAACCAAGTCAAAACGCTACAAAAAGATTTCGAACAAATGACAGAGCTGAATACCTTACAAAGCATAGTCATGGCTTTTAAAAATGATCTTAATCCAACATGGGCTCGTTTATCAGAAAAAGAAAAAGGTTTATTTATGAAGAATTATAACGAAAAATTATCAATTTATGGTGCTCCAATACCAGCGAGTCGCGCCAAAGAAATACTTAATTTTACTAAAAAAGGAACTCTACGCATTATTGGTAACTCAGAAAAAATTAACTGGATTGAAGAAAAAGAATCATTTAGTGTAGTAGCAGATTCAGTAGTTTACGAAGACTACGATTATATTATTAATGCGACAGGCCAGAACGTTGTCATTAACAAATGTATGGCGCTTCAGTCAACTTTAATTAAGCAATTAGTCAATGATAACATGGCTGAGCCTTATGACTTCGGTGGCTTTAAAACCAAGTACCCAAGTTTTAGTTTAATTCACCCTGAAAAAGGGCCACTTCCCTTATTTAAAGTATATGGTCAGTTGTCAAGTGGCATCGATCTATACAATAATTCAATTGCTAAATTAACAGCCAGTACAAAATTAGGCACGGAAGAAATGGTCAAGTGGTATTCAAATTTAAAATTGTTATAATGTTAAGTTATTTGATATACTTGAAATGTTAAAAATCATGAAAAGGAAAATGGTTATGTATGATAGAGGAATCGGATTTATAGATTCTGGGGTTGGTGGATTAACCGTCGTCAAAGAAGCGATGAAGCAACTACCTAATGAAAAATTTTATTATTTAGGAGACACAGCAAGATGTCCATATGGGCCGCGTTCTGAAGAAGAAGTTAAACAATTTTCTTTTGAACTGGCTCATTTCCTAGTAAAAAAACATGATATAAAAATGCTGGTCATTGCTTGTAATACAGCAACGGCGGCCTCTTTAAATGATTTAAAGAAAGAGTTGGATATACCTGTTATTGGTGTTATTTTACCAGGTAGTCGAGCTGCGATTAAGACGTCAAAGAATGGTCATATCGCAGTCATTGGAACGGAAGGGACTATTAACTCAGATCAGTATTCAAAAGAATTACTCCGAAAGAATAATGAGTTAAATATTACAAGCCTGAGTTGTCCAAAGTTTGCTTCAATGGTAGAAAAGAACTCACACCATTCGCCTATTGCCAAGAGAATTGTTCGTGAGTCATTACTACCATTAAAAAATAACCCGATGGATACACTTATTTTAGGCTGTACTCATTATCCATTAATTAAACACCTTATCCAAAACGTCGTGGGACCTAATGTAGAATTAATCGACTCAGGTGCTGAGACAATTAATGAGGTTAGCGTGCTGCTGGATTATTATGATTTAACGAACTATAATCATCACCCGGATATAAAACATATCTTTTATACAACAGGGGACCAAAAGCAATTTTATACAATTGCAAGAGAGTGGTTGAATAAATCAAACTTTGATGTGAAACACATTGATTTAAAGGAGTTGCAGGTAGAAAATGACTAACAAAACTTTATTAATTGCAACAAAAAATACTGGAAAAGCTGAAGAATTTAAAGCTTTATTTAAATCAAGAGGGTATGAAATTAAAACGCTTCTTGATTTTCCAGAATTAGAAGATGTCGAAGAGACGGGGACCACTTTCGAAGAGAATGCACTTCTGAAAGCTGAAACCATCTCTAGAGTATTAAATCAATTAGTTATTGCTGATGATTCAGGCTTAAGAGTAAATGCCCTGGGTGGTATGCCTGGTGTGTACTCAGCTCGTTATGCAGGTGAACAGAAAAATGATGCAAGCAATAATGCAAAGTTATTGGCTGATCTTGGAGAAGAAGATAGTTCAGATCGCTCTGCATCATTCCACTGTGCACTGGCAGTGGCTCATCCAGAAAAAGAATCGCTTGTTGTACATGGACAAGTGGATGGTTTAATAGCTGAGTTTCCAACTGGTGAGCATGGCTTTGGTTATGATCCATTATTTTATATTGAAGATTTAGGTAAGACGATGGCAGAACTTTCTCAAGAACAAAAAAATAATATTAGTCATAGAGCGAACGCTTTAGCTAAGTTAGACAAAGTTTTTGATGATTGGATAGGAGAAGTTTAACATGAAACTATTAGTGATTAGTGACAATCATGGTGACGAAGATATTTTAGAAGAAGTTTTATCAATCTATGAAGACGATATTGATCGATTTATTCATTGTGGAGATTCAGAAATGAGTGACGTTCATCCTTTATGGCAACAATATTCAGTTGTTAAAGGTAATATGGATCGTTCAAATCAATTTCATGATTTTAAAATTGAAAAAGTCAAAGGAAAACCATTCTTTATAACACATGGTCATTTATATAATGTGAAATTTTCTCGTAATAAAATTGTAGAAGAAGCTAAAAATGCTGATTCATCATTTGCTTTTTATGGACATAGTCATATTCCAAAGGTTGAAAAAATTGATGATATCTATGCGATTAACCCTGGAAGTATTTCGCAACCGAGAGGATCATTCCCTTATGGTACATATTGTATCGTAGAAGTGAGCGATCAAGATCAAAAGGTCACTTATTATTCAAGAAAACACTCAGTAGTTAAAGAACTACCTTTAGAATTAAATTAAATTGTCAGAAGGAGTCTGTAATGATAAGCAGCAAACTATTAAAATACTTTGTGAATGACCGTATTCAACTGGTTAAAGATGCTGATCGAGTAGCAGTCATGTATTCTTGGCATAAGCTTGATCATGCGATGTTAATTTTATCTTCAGATATGTATAATGTTGTACCTGTTTTAAACCGTGATTCTCAAGTTGTTGGGTTAATATCGATGGCACGCATTGCCAGAGCTGCGATTCAGATTGAAGGCATGTCATTTGATAATCTTAATGAAATGACAGTTGGCGATGTGATGGATCAAGATGTGTTTAAAATCAAAGAGGACTTTGAATTTGAGGATGTTCTAAAAATGCTCGTTGATACATCGTTTATCTGTGTTGTTGATGATCAAGATGTGTTTAAAGGAATTATTACACGAAGTGATGTCCTACGCGGAACGAATCATTTAGTTCATAATTTAGAATCTGCATATGATTTAGTAGAAAAAGAATAAGGTCTTTAACGAGTGAATGTTACCGCAGTTACAAGTCAAAATAATTAAGTTGAAAATAAACTCCTTCTTTAGTCACTATGTACGTAGTGATTTTAGAAGGAGTTTTGCACTTATATAATTAATTTTGTTTTTGAATATCTAAAGTGTTTGATGGCAAAGCAATGCCTGCTTCGTTCAAGGCAGTGAGGTATGCTTCATAAAAATCGATTTGAGTATCATATTCTTCGCCGGGTCTTGTAAATAGAGGTACTTTTAAAGTCACTTGACCATTTTCATTTGGTTCAATAATAATATTTGGTTCACCTTCGATATTTGGATAATCAACCATTTTGTCTTTCGTCACATTTTTTATGACTTCTTTAACTTTTTTAAAATCGGTATTCGCATAAAGTCTCAGGATCACAAGTGCACGCATGCTACCTCGTGATCGGTTACTGATGATGTCAATTTTACGGTTTGGAATGTAATGATAAGCTCCGTCGAATGTTTTAACAATCGTTGTTTTAAGGTTAGTATCTATGACGTCCCCCCAAATATCATTAATCACTACTGTATCTCCAATATCAACTTGTTTTTCTGCAAGTATAACAAAGCCATTAACAATATCAGATACAAAATCCTGGGCGCCTAGTGATAGTGCTAAACCAATTACTCCAGCACCAGCAAGTAGTGATCCTACTGGAATACCTAATAATTCTAAAATCGTAAAGATAAGTAGAAAATATAATATACCATTAAACACATGTAACGTCAGTCGCTTTAATGTTTTCGTTCGACTTGTCGATGTTGTTTTAACAAAACGGGCCCTCATAAAGCCACGATTAATTAACGTTGTTCCAATCCATTTGACAATGAAGAAAATAATCAGTGCAATGGCTAATTGAATGGCAATGATGATGGCTGTTATGGCAATTTCTTGCCAATTTAAGCTCTCGATATACTCAAGAATAAAGTTTGTGCGGTTAGTCGTTTCCTCAAGTAAATCAGTCTCAGTAGCTAATGTATATATCATAAATTCATTCTCCTTCCAATCTCCATTATAGTATAAATGTATCAAAAATAACTAAATAATTTATGAAACTTCATAAACGGTTATATTTGTAAAAAATTAACTAAGATGGTATTCTGTTAGTATAATACAAAAGAAAGAAGGACTTAATATGAATCTAACTGGAACTGAATGGGCAGCTTTAATTGCAGCTATTGCTTTTGCAGTAGGTACTCTAGCATTTTGTTTCTTAATATTTAAAGTTGCAGGCATTGTGTCTGAATTAAACAAAACAGTAGATGAGGTTAATGAGTCACTAAGTACAATCACTAAAGATGCAGATCATTTATTAATTGAAGTGGAAGGTTTATTAAATAAAACAAATACGACTTTAGATGATGTGAATGGTAAATTAGGATTGACTACACCGCTATTCAAAGCTGTTGGTGACTTAGGTGAATCAGTATCAAGCCTGAATGATTCAACTGTCCGCTTAACACGTAATATCTCTGGTAAAACAGTGAAAGATCCTTACCGTGTTGATCGTACGAAGGTTTAACTAACTTCTATTAAACTAAAGTTACAAGCACTCGGTTTTGAAAGGAAGATTTTTTATGATGAGCAATAAATATAGAGCAGAAGGATTTTTATTAGGTACAGTTGTAGGTGGCTTAGTAGCTGGAGCAACAGCCTTATTATTAGCACCTAAATCTGGTAAAGAACTGCGTAAAGATATTTCTGATCAAGCGCAAGACTGGAAAGAACAAGCTTCTGATTATGCATTTGAAGCAAAAGCAAAAGGTCAAGCTTACTATGAAGATGCAAAAGATAAAGGTGAAGAATTATCTAAAACTGCGAAACAAGCAGCGAATCAATACCGTGACAGTACAGAGATTGCTTTGCAATCTGCCAAAGAAAAATTAGAAAAAGAAAAAAATACTGATGGCGATATTGATGTTGCTAAATTAACGGATGAACTTCAAGATATTGCAGATACAACATTAGAACGTGACAAAGAAATTACAGAAGATATTATTAAACAAGCTAAAAAAGATGTTAACAAATAAAGCATCATGAGTTAAAGGTTGAAACTGAAGAAAAATTCAGTTTCAACCTTTTTTATTACCTATTTATTTTACATCAATATATAGAAGTGATTTATCAAATTGAGTAAAGCTTTCAGCGCCTTCATCGGTTAAGTAAACACAGTCTTCAATTCGAATACCAATTTCTCCAGGAATATAAATGCCGGGCTCAATAGAAAAACACATGCCTGCTTCTAAACGATCTTGGTTTGAAGAGTCAATACTTGGAAATTCATGAGCAGTTTGGCCAATCCCATGACCTAAACGGTGAATAAAATACTGACCATAACCAGCATCTTCAATAATTTGTCTAGATAGTTGATCTAAATTTGATGCCAATATTCCCGGTTTAACCTGTTTCTGTGGTGTTACCTGAGCATCTAAGACAACCTGATAGATTTCTTTTTGTCGATCAGAAATTTCAGTTTCAGAACCAAAGAAGACGGTTCTGGTCATATCACTAGCATAACCGTTGTAGATCACACCTAAGTCGAATAAGACAAATTCATTTTCTTTTAGCTTTCTGTCACTGACTTCACCGTGTGGGCTACCTGCGTGATCACCAAACAGGACCATTGTTGGAAAACTCATTTCTGATACACCGAGCTTTTTCATTTCATATTCGATTTTAGCAACAACTTCCGTTTCAGTAATTCCAACTTTTAGGGTATTGATACCAATTTGCACTGCTTGATCAGCAAGCTTACCCGCTGCCATTAATGCTTCTTTTTCTTCTTTTGACTTGATAACTTTTATTTGATTCTTCATAGATCCAATATCTTGGTAATGCGCTTTTGGCAATAATGACTGAATGCTAAAATACTTATCTACAGTTAGCGATTCATAATCGATACCTACTGTGTGTATGGGGTGGAAGTGGGAGAGAACATCTTCATTAATCACCTTCCAAGGATTCATACCATCATCATAATCATAGACAGGTATACTAACGATTGATTTTGCGTCATCTGATTCCAGTGAGGGCGTAAATAAAATAGCTTGTGAGTCTGATACAAATAAACTTAAAATACGCTCGTTTGGTTCGCTAGCATAACCAATGAGGTAATTAATCAGTTGTGGACTTGTAATGATAGATAAATCAATATTTTGTTTCTTTAACCCGTGTTGAAATTTCTTAAGTGGCGTCATTTTCAAAATTCCTTTCAAATATTATAATAATAGTGTAGCATGAAGTTTTAAAAAACGGAAAATTTAACATACTAATGAAAGCGTTATCTGAAAACTTTTCATAATTTTTATGTTATCATTGATATATGTTTTGTTCTTTGATACATTAGGATTGAAAACATTTTCACAAAAAGAAAAATATAAAAGTTGATAATAGAATGGGGTTATATGAATGGAAAAACAAACCGTAACAATTTATGATGTTGCAAGAGAAGCAGGTGTATCCATGGCAACCGTGTCACGTGTTGTCAACGGAAATCCAAATGTAAAACCATCAACTCGAAAAAAAGTATTCGATGTGATTGATCGATTAGATTACCGTCCAAACGCCGTAGCTAGAGGGTTAGCGAGTAAAAAGACAACAACAGTGGGGGTTATCATCCCTGATGTAACTAATCTTTATTTCTCATCTTTAGCAAGAGGTATTGATGATATTGCGACAATGTATAAATATAACATCATCCTAGCTAACTCAGATGAGAATCCGAAAAAAGAGATTCAAGTGTTAAATACTTTATTAGCACAACAAGTAGATGGTGTTATTTATATGGGCCATCACATCACTGATGAATTAAGAGATGAGTTTGAGCGTTCACGCACACCGATTGTGCTTGC
>DATGUS010000086.1:0-18179 GCA_035301245.1 Alloiococcus sp.
CCATCATCGGTAGTCGATTGTGAGTTATCGGTATTACATGCTCCGAGCACTAGACTTGTAGAAAGAACCAGTAACGCAGTTAATTTTTTTGAGTTTAGCATACAATATCCTCCTAAATGTGATATTACGTACTTAACAATATGTTAAATGTATTATAATTGACAAGTTAAATTACTTCAAATATAATGCGTTTATAGATATGAATATACACAAAAAATACTGTCATATTAATCTTAATTACCGCTACTCAAATTAAATATAAATTACGTCTTTGATTTATAATTATAATTAATCAAATATAGCGAAAGGAGGGGTCTTATGACAAAAGAAAATTTAATGAAAGCCTTATCAGAATGTCAAGAAGCTTGTAATCATTGTTTTGATGCTTGTCTGAATGAGGACGATGTTAAAATGATGGCCAAGTGTATTCGAACTGATCGTGATTGCGCAGATATATGTGGCATGGTTTTATCATTTGCTCAAAGAGACAGTAAACTATTACCAGACTTAATTGAAATATGTATTAAATCTTGTGAATCATGTGCTGATGAATGTGAACATCATGACCATGATCATTGCCAAGCCTGTGCTAAAGCATGCCGCGCTTGTGCTAAAGCATGCCAAGATTATATCGCTCAAAAATAAACAAAATGAAAGAGTGCTGATCACACAAATGGAGATCAGCACTCTTTTTGTCTATCTTATTAAACAATTTTTCGTCTCGCAAATTCAACAAAACGGAATTTATCTAAACGGTGCCGCGATTCAGTGAATTGGAATAACTGCGTATCTTCGAAATAGACCTTGCTTCGTGTGACAACCACGAAAGGATCATTTTTGATTGTCATGTATTTCATGTCGGACTCTAGAATAGGCTCAACTGTAAATTCTTTTTTCGCATAACCGATATCATATCCCAAATCTTTTTCAATATAGTCATAAAGCGACTTACTCATTTTTTCAGTTGGCAATGCTTCAAAGAATTTTGGTAGCAAATAATCATAATCTAATATGACATCTTCGCCTTCTGTTTGTCTTGTACGAATCAATTCATGCACGGGATCCCCTACATTGATTTCCAACTGTTCAGCAATATCGCGGGGAGCTTTAATCAACTGATTGGAGTGAACGATCGTTTTTCCATCAAGATTTTGGGATGCTTGCACTTCTTTGTAGCTCGTCAAACCAGATATTGGTAGTTCTGTACGATTCACATCAAGAACGAGTGATCCTTTTCCTTGTACTTTTTGAATGTAACCGGCCTCACGTAATAAGTTTAAACTTTTTCGTATGGTTTCACGAGAAACACTATAATGGTGAGCTAACTGGTGCTCACTCGGAAGTAAGGTTCCGGCAGGGTACTTTTTGTGCATAATTTTAGATTCTAAATCATAAAAAATGGTTTTAAACCGACTCATCATAACTCACCTCATCTAATAAATTTGTCTATACAAGTTTATTATATCATATAGCTGAGGTATCTAGCGATCAATTAATTTATAACAATTTTGTTTAATCGCCGATAGACCGTGCAAGCGAAAAGGGCCTTAATTAGGTCAATAGGGAAGAAAACAGAGATGTTTGTTATGAGAATAGTTTTTAAAGATAAAGGTATCTCTAATAAGACATTCATTATAAAGTATTGGTAAGTGATCCCGAACAGATAGAGAATTCCGATAGCACCTGTCATATACGCCAATTGCCGTATATATGAGTGGTTAGGTTTGATCGTTGACCCTAAATATAAAGCTACAGCCAAGCTACCGATAAGATACCCAAAGGACGGACTCAGGAGAGCCTGAAAACCTTGTGTTCCACCAGCAAATACCGGTAAACCAATCAGCCCTAGTATAAGATAAAGACTGATAGTAATCAGTCCTTTAAAGGCGCCTAATAAACTCGGAATAAGCAGGAAGAAAAAGACTTGCAGTGTAATTGGAACCGGGCCAATGGGAATAACAAAAACCGATGCCACAGCTAACATGGCTGCAAACATCGCCATTAAAATGAAATCTTTGGTAGATAAACTTTTCATAGTAACCTCCGTTGATAATAAATAAATATTCTAGTTAGGGTGTCAAAACCTAACCGATTTCTTTCTTTTATGATATAAAACCCGTTTCATCAGTCTTTTTTGATATAATAAGAGTATCTTAAAAGCCTGATGGAGGTTGTTTTATGACATTTAAGCCAAATAATTATCATAAAATTGACTTATTAAGCGATTCATACTTACATATGTCTAGACATGCTAAAATCCAGCTGAAAAAATCTTGGGCGGGTCCTTTCAGCAAAGCTATATTTACCGCGATTAATGAAGGGTGATTCAATGTGCTCTATTATGAAGACAATGGACGCCCGCCTACACCAATCAATTATGTTTTAGCGGCGCTTATTATTAAAGGATTACACTACATTCTTTAACTTATGAAGAGTTAAAAGTTCGTTGTCATACGGATCTTTCAATACAACACGCTCTCCATTTAACCAGTTGGGAAGAACAACCCGTCTGTGACCGAACCTTCAGTCGTTTTCGAGAACGTTGTTATCTATATGAACACGAAATGGGTATCAATCTGATTCAAGAAGGAATAGAAGCTTTATCCAATAAACTTTAAGAATATTTCGAAGTTAGTTAAACGAAAAAACGATTGGATAGCATAATGATTGTTTACAACGCACGAAAACTGTCTCGGCTTGAATTGCTTTACATTTGTGTCGAAAAGCTTGTCGGTAAAATAGATAAAGTTTATCCACCTTTTGATTTAAATGACTATCAACAATACCTTGATTCATTCATTGAAAATGAGTATATTTACCATAGTGATCAATCGTATAACAAAAAATTACAGGTTATCCTTCAGTATCCCTTTTCAATTGAGAGATATGTTTGAATCTACATTCATATAAAATCAATAATAATTCTGAGTCTATAGATGGAAATATAGATTATAAAAGTAAAACATACAAGTAATGAAGGAATATTTATTCTATTTGTTATTATTATAATACTATATATATCCTTAGATTGATAATAGTTTTGATTAATATTAGTTTTGAGTTTACAGTGTTAATTTATTGCGTACAATTTCTCAGCAGATACCGTCTAAGGATTGGTACGCAAACAGTATTGATTATGTAAGCGTAAACAATAATAATGAAGATGGGTGATAGTTATGCTTAAAAAAACCTCCCTTTCAATCTTGAAAATAATTTTAGATTCAAAAGAAACCAACATAGAAAAATTAATGGCTCTATTTGAAATGAATAGAAAACAATTTTGGTATGAATTATCAGTATTAAATGAAGAATTAAGATCACAAAGTATTGACCCTATAAATCACGATAACACAAACTTAATTATTGAAGCTAACCAGCTCCTTCAGATGCAAAGACTCATTACAGAACAAACAATTGATTTGTATCACTATCAAGAAGAACGAATTTACTTTCTTTATCTATACCTCGCATGTCGCCAAACGTTTTTATCAAATATTCATCTACAGGAATTTTTAGAACTAAGCCGTAATGCAGTAATGTTAGATCTTAAACGACTTCGTGAATGGATTGAACCTTACAATTTAATAATTGAATATGATCGTACAGATGGATACCTTTTAAATGGAGATGAAAGAGATGTACGAAAAGTGATGGAAATATGCATTTCCAAATTAAAAAAACATTTTTCACTAGACAATGTTTTACTACTGTACGAACGAGAATGGGAAAAACAGATAGACATTGAAAAAGTAAATCATTTTGTTATAAATCTCAGTCGAGAAAATCATTTGAATATGGTCTATGATCGGATGGAAGAATTTATCTATTTAATAGTTTTTATTAAGAATCGTAAATTCAAAAATAAACTCCGATTCTCAGAAGCGGAAGAAATACTGTTAAGAAATCAACTCCTCTATCCATTGTCTAAAGAATTAGTCAAAAACATCTTATTATCAAACGATGAAAATGAAGTGTATTTCTGGGAAAGTCGGTTGTTAGGGATTATTCAAGGTGAACCTCATTTTTCTAACTTAGATTATTTTAATGAACTAACAGAACGGGTTTTAATGAGTGCACAAGCAATAGTTGGTTTAGATTGTGCAGAGTTAAATGAATTAAAGGAGACACTATATCAACATATTGTGCCAGCATATTTTCGAATAATATTTGATGTTTACTATGAAAACCCATTACTGGACAAAATAAAAAAAGAATATAGTGAATTGTTTGAGATCACTAGGAGAGCATTACAACCATTAGAACAAGAAGTACAACGAGACATTTCAGAAAGTGAAATAGCATATTTTGCAATCCACTTTGGAGGGTATCTAGCACGTAAATCGGAAACAAAACCTCTCAAAGCAGTAGTTGTTTGTCCTAATGGTATTAGTTCTTCATTGATAATGGCTTCGACAATTAGAGAAACTTTTCCTGAATTGGAAGTCATACGGGCACATAGCATAGATAATTTAAAAAACTCGGTATTAGATGATATAGACGTTATCTTTTCAACAATATATATGCCAACAGATAAAGCTATCTACGTAACAAATCCAATACTAAACCCTGTAGAAAGAGAAATTTTAAGGGAACAAGTAAGTGATGATTTTCCGGGATTACCAAAACCGCAACCCATTACAACAAATGAACTTATAAAGATAATTGAAAAACATGCCGTAATTCAAGATAGACAAACATTATTGCATGAATTACATCATTATTTATACCGAGAAAAAACTATAGATGAAAAGGGGATGAAGAATTTGCCAGAAATATTTGATGCATCCATGATAGCAGTAACAGACGAGGTGACAGATTGGAAGGGGGCGATTACAGAGGCCGCACAACCATTACTAGATAAAAAATATATTGAGAAAGATTATATTGCAGCAATGATTGAGAATGTTGAAAATATCGGACCATATATTGTGTTAGCACCTAAAGTAGCTGTTCCTCACGCAAGACCAGAGAGGGGAGTGAAGAAGCTAGGTATCAGTTTATTAAAAATAAATGAACCAGTAGATTTCAATGTTGATGGAGAAGATGATCCAGAAAGATATGTTCAATTAGTATTTGTTTTAGCGGCTGTTGATGGCGAAGCTCATTTAAAAGCGTTAATGCAACTATCAAAAATTTTAGAAAATGAACATCATATTGAAGAACTTATTCAGTTAAATAATCCAAAAGAATTATATAACAAGATTAAAACCTTGGTAGAAAAAGAAGGAGGAGCTTAATATGTTAAAAGTAGTTACAGTTTGTGGTAATGGAATTGGAAGTAGCTTGTTATTAAAAATGAAGATTGAGGAAATCGCTAGAGAAGAAGGTATTGAATTAGAAGCAGAATCAGTAGATTCAGGAAATGCTCAAGGTATTAATGCAGATTTAATCGTAACGGTAAAAGAACTTGCAAGCAATTTCCCAGAAAGTCAACGAGTGGCGATTATCCGATCATATACAAATAAGAAAAAAATTAAAGAAGATGTTTTGCCAACTCTTCAAGAGATGGCTAATCAATAATTCTATTAAAGAATGGGGGAGCAATAATGGCTATACTTGATTTTTTACGTGATATATTAACTGAACCAGCATTTTTAATTGGTTTAATGGCATTTATTGGATTAGTAGCATTACGATCTAAACCGCATAAAATTTTAACAGGAACATTAGGTCCAATTTTAGGGTACTTAATGTTATCGGCAGGTGCAGATGTAATTGTAGCGAACCTAGATCCACTTGCCCAAATGATAGAAGCTGGTTTTAATATTACCGGGGTTGTTCCAAATAATGAAGCTGTTGTATCAGTAGCACAAGAATTATTAGGTGTCGAAACAATGTCTATTTTATTAGTAGGAATGGCAGCAAACTTACTAATAGCTCGATTTACTCATTATAAATATGTTTTCCTAACTGGTCACCATAGTTTCTTTATGGCATGTTTGCTTTCAGCAGTACTAGGAGCGTTAGGCATGAGCGGTTGGGAAATGATTCTTGTAGGTGGGTTCTTCCTAGGAGCATGGAGCGCTATTTCACCTGCAATCGGTCAACGTATGACATTACAAGTAACTGATGGTGATGATATTGCTATGGGTCACTTCAGTTCAATTGGCTATTATGTTTCAGGGTTAATAGGTAAATGGATTGGTAAAGGAAGTAAATCAACAGAAGATATCGAAGTGCCAGAAAAATGGTCATTCCTACGTAATACGACTATTTCAACAGCTATTACAATGGTTATATTCTATGTATTAGCAGCATTAGTTGCCGGTCCTGAATTTGTAACAACACTATCAGGGGATCAAAACTTCTTAATTTTTGCGATTATTTCCGGATTAATGTTCGCGGTAGGGGTAGCAATTGTGTATGCTGGGGTTCGAATGATTTTAGCAGATTTAATACCGGCATTCCAAGGTATTGCAACGAAAATCATTCCTAATGCTGTGCCAGCTGTAGACTGTGCTGTATTTTTCACTTATGCTCCAACAGCAGTAATTGTAGGGTTTGTTTCATCGTTTATTGGCGGGGTTGTAGGTATGCTAACATTGGGTGCTTTAGGTGGTGTTTTAATAATTCCAGGAATGGTACCACACTTCTTCACAGGTGCTACTGCAGGAATCTATGGTAATGCAACTGGAGGACGTAAGGGAGCAGTAGTAGGTGCGTTTGTTAATGGGCTTGCAATTTCATTCATTCCAGCTCTATTATTACCAGTTTTAGGAGATTTAGGTTTCTCCAACACAACCTTTGGTGATGCAGACTTTGGATTGATTGGTATTCTTTTAGGCCAAGTAGGAAATCTATTAGGTAACATTGGGATATACGGAATATTAGTAATAGTGTTGTTAGTTTTAACTATCCCTAATTTTACTCGTAAATCAGATTTAGCAATCAACAACCCAGAATGGGATGAATAAACCAGAGGAATGGGAGATATGATATGACAAACTTAGAGGTAGCTATTTATGCAGATGGTGCGGATATTAAGCAAATGAAAGAAACTTATAAAAGTGGAAAAGTAACCGGCTTTACGACCAACCCTTCTTTAATGAAAAAAGCAGGAGTTTCAGACTATACTACTTTTGCTAAAGAAGTAGTAAGAGAATTTCCAGATGTACCTGTATCTTTTGAAGTATTCGCGGATGATTTTGAAACAATGAAGAAAGAAGCAGAGAAAATTGATACATTTGGTGAGAATGTTTTTGTCAAAATACCTGTCATGAATTCAAAAGGTGAATCTAGTGTTCCTTTGATTAAAGAACTTTCTGCGCAGGGGATTAAATTAAACGTTACTGCAATATTCACAGTAGAACAGGTAAAGAATGTAGTTGAGGTTTTAACTGAAGGAACTGAAAACATTGTTTCAGTATTTGCAGGTAGAATAGCAGATACAGGAATTGATCCAATTGATATTATGAAAAAATCAGCAGAGATTTGTCATTCTAAAGAAGGCGTTAAACTACTATGGGCTAGTCCACGTGAGGTGCTAAATATTATCCAAGCAAATGATGTGGGATCGGATATTATAACTTGTACACCAGATTTAATCAAAAAGATGGATGGTATAGGTAAAGATTTAGAAGAGTACTCTAAAGAAACAGTGCAAATGTTCTTAAAAGATAGTACGTCGTTAGGGTACAGTGTACTGTAGTAGATAAATTTATAATAAAAAAGAGGTTGGAACAACAATCACTTTAAAATAAAGAAAACCCGTCAGAGAATTACGAACATTACGTACATTCTTTAGCGGGTTTTTGTTGATATATAAGTAAAAGAGCACTCATTTGATATAATGTAATCATCACAAAAACATTACAAAGGAGCACTCTTTTATGTACACACAATATAGCATGAATCAGACTTGTTTACCGCTGGAATTAGACCCTTTTTTACCATAAAATAACATTGTTTATTCTATTCATGAGGTCGTATCTTTTTCAATATAATCATATAATGATTGACTCATTTTCTCTTTTCGCAATTCGTTAAAGAATTCAGTACTTAAATAATCATAATCAATAATAATATGCGTATCATCTGTTCGTCGGGTAAGGATAAGAAGATGAACAGGAGCACCATGTTTAATTACTAATTGGTTTGCAACATTGGTAGGGGGATGATGATTTGGTTAAAGAGGACAATAGTCTCTCCATTTATATTTTGAGAACCACTCACTTCTTTATAACTAATTAACCTTTCGACAGGGACAAGAAGTTCTGTTCGCTTTACATCTAAGGCTAATGAACCTTTAGTTGATTTTTGTATTTAACCACTATCTAGTAATAAATTTAAGTTCTTTCAGATCGTTTCACTAGAAACATCGTAATCTTTAGTATAGTTGGTGTTCGCTAGGAAGTAGACTAACAGTTGGATTTTCTTTATGCATAATCTTTGATTTTAAATCAAAGTTTTAAAAAACAACTTATGCTAACTACCCTATAATTAAATATATCTCTAAATTACTATAATAGTATGAAATAACGTATAATGGGTATGTTTTTTTGATAAATTCTATACGAATTATAAATATCTTTTTTTACATTATTGTGATAAATAATGTTGATTATGAATTTGAGTAAGTAATATAAATTTAAGGCTTGCAATAATGTGTGATATTGTATAAAATGTACTTGCTTAAAAATTAGATATGAATGACGTAGTGAAAGTACGTCCTGTCAATCGATCGAGGGAATATTGTTGATTTCTTTCTGGATGGTGATGGGAAGTGCTTTTTTTATTGAAATAAATGGATAAATTATAGGAGGTTCTGTTATGTCAATTGATTTTGATACGATTGCAGCGATCTCAACACCTCCAGGTGAAGGTGGTATTGGGATCATTCGTATTTCGGGTGAAGAAGCTTTAGAAGTAGCTGATCGAGTATATCGTATGGGAAATAAAAAGTTGTCCGAACAAAAAACGCATACGATTCATTATGGTAAAGTGATCAATCCGAAAACTGATGAACAAATTGATGAAGTGATGGCGACGGTGATGCGTGCACCGAAGACGTACACGCGTGAAGATGTTGTTGAAATCAACTGTCACGGTGGAATCCTAGCTGTAAATAAAGTGCTTCAGACTGTTTTAAATAACGGAGCAAGACTTGCTGAGCCGGGCGAATTTACAAAACGTGCTTTTTTAAATGGTCGAATTGACTTATCAGAAGCCGAAGCTGTCATGGATATGATTCGTGCGAAGACAGACAAAGCAATGCGTATGGCGATTGATCAGATGGATGGGAGCTTATCTAACTTAATCCGCAACTTACGTCAAGAGATTTTAAATACTTTGGCACAAGTTGAAGTGAACATTGATTATCCAGAATATGATGATGTTGAAGAGATGACATCAAAATTATTAATGGAAAAAGCTTATGGGATTAAAGATCAAGTGAATGCTTTGCTAGAAACGGCTCAACAAGGGAAAATCCTACGTGAAGGTTTAGCAACAGCGATTATCGGCCGCCCGAACGTTGGGAAATCCAGCTTACTGAATAAATTATTAAAAGAAGATAAAGCGATTGTTACAGATATTGCAGGAACAACACGAGATATTGTTGAAGAATATGTCAGCGTTAAAGGCGTTCCACTACGTTTAATTGATACAGCGGGTATTCGAGATACTGAAGACCAAGTGGAAAAAATTGGTGTGGAACGTTCGCGTCAAGCAATCTTAGACGCCGATTTAGTATTACTTGTCTTTAACCAAAGTGAAGCCTTAACTGATGAAGATTTGAAATTAATTGAAGCAACAAATGATCAAAAACGGATTGTTATTTTAAACAAGATGGATTTAAAAAATAAACTAAATTTAGAAGAATTGAAAAAACATCTGAATGGTGATGCGATTGTAACTACTTCTGTCATTTCTGATGATGGTTTAGCAGAGCTAGAGCAGCAAATTGCTGACTTATTCTTCTCTGGTCAAACAGGTGAACGCGATGCGACATATGTTTCAAACGTTCGTCACATTGCGCTGTTGAGAGATACTATCGATGCGCTTGATGAAGTGATTGAAGGAATCGAAATGGATATGCCAGTTGATCTTGTTCAAATCGATATGACAAGAGCCTGGGACTTACTCGGTGAAATTATTGGTGACAGCGTTCAGGATGAATTAATCACACAACTATTTAGCCAGTTCTGTTTAGGAAAATAATGTTAAATCAAACGCTGAAAAATAGATAATAAAAAGAAAGGATACTGTATATGCAAACATACCAAGGTGGCACATATGATGTTATCGTTGTTGGTGCTGGTCACGCCGGATCAGAAGCAGCATTAGCTTCAGCAAGACTTGGAGCCAAAACGTTACTCGTCACAATTAGCTTAGACATGGTTGCACACATGCCATGTAACCCGTCACTCGGCGGTCCTGCTAAAGGCATCGTTGTTAGAGAAATTGATGCACTTGGCGGTGAAATGGGTCGTAATATTGATAAAACATATATTCAAATGCGTATGTTGAATACAGCGAAAGGTCCTGCTGTAAGAGCATTAAGAGCCCAAGCAGACAAACACACGTATTCAAATGAGATGAAACGTACACTCGAACGTCAAGAAAATTTAGAACTAAAACAAGCGATTGTTGATGAACTTATTGTTGAAGATGGACAAATTAAAGGGATTATTACTAATGCTGGAGCAGAATACTGTGCGGAAGCAGTCGTTTTAACAGCTGGGACATCTTCAAGAGGTCAAATTATTATTGGAGACTTGAAGTATTCTTCTGGACCAAATAATACACAACCATCTATTAAATTATCAGAAAACTTACTTGATTTAGGGTTTGAATTACAACGGTTTAAGACAGGAACACCACCGCGTGTCAATAAGCGTACGATCAACTATGATGTGACTGAAATTCAACCTGGTGATGAAACACCAAATCACTTTAGTTTTGAAACACCGGATGAAGATTACCTACCGATTGAAGATCAGGTACCTTGTTACTTAACCTATACAAACCAAGATTCTCATGATTTGATTCGTGAAAACTTGGATCGCGCGCCAATGTTTACAGGAATTGTTGAAGGTGTAGGGGCAAGATATTGTCCATCGATTGAAGATAAAGTAGTTCGTTTCTCAGATAAACCGCGACACCAAGTATTCTTAGAACCTGAAGGTTTAGGTACCGATGAAATTTATGTTCAAGGACTATCTTCATCATTGCCTGAAGATGTTCAATTAGGTGTTTTAAGAACAGTCCCAGGTTTAGAAAACGTTGAAATGATGCGTACTGGTTATGCGATCGAATATGATGTCATCACGCCACATCAAGTACGACCATCATTAGAGACGAAAACAATTAAAGGTTTATTCACTGCAGGTCAGATGAATGGTACGAGTGGTTATGAAGAAGCAGCTGGTCAAGGATTAGTTGCCGGTATTAACGCTGTAAGACAACTTCGAGGCGAAGAGCCATTTGTGATGAAACGTGACGAAAGTTATATTGGTGTAATGATCGATGATTTAGTGACAAAAGGGACTAATGAACCTTACCGTCTGCTTACTTCTCGTGCTGAATATCGTTTATTATTACGACATGATAACGCAGATTTCCGATTAATGAAAAAAGGCCATGAAATTGGCTTAATCTCAGATGAGCGTTATGAAAAATTCTTAGCGAAAAAAGCAATCATTGACGCGGAAGTTGAACGACTTAAATCTGTTCGCTTAACACCAAGTGATGTGAAGGATTATTTAGAAGCCAAAGGTGAACCGCAACTGAAAGATGGTAAACTGGCTTATGATTTCTTAAAACGCCCTTACGTAAGTTACAAAGAATTAGCTAACATTACACCGCCGGAAGAGCCGCTTGACCGTTATGAAAGCGAACAAGTTGAAATATTTATTAAATATGAAGGCTACATTGCTAAATCAAAACGAAAAGCTGCTAAAATTAAACGGATGGAAAATAAACGTATTCCAGAAAATATTGACTATAACCAAGTCGACAGTTTAGCAACTGAAGCGGTCGAAAAACTAAATCGTATTCGCCCGGAAACCATTGCCCAAGCAAGCCGTATCAGTGGAGTGAACCCAGCAGATATTTCAATTTTGATGGTTTATGTCGAACAAGGACAGGTTGCTAAATTAGATGATGCAAAATAAATAGTTTAAAAGACGCTTCACTAAAACAGTGGAACGTCTTTTGTTATTATGATATTGTATAAGAGACATGAGTTAAGACATTGCATATATTTATACATTGTTTAAAATAGAATAGTTAATAATAGAAAAAGGAGGAAAAAGAATGTTAAAAGAGTTTAAAGAGTTTATTATGCAAGGTAACGTTCTTGATTTAGCGATCGCGGTTGTTATGGGTTCAGCGTTTACAGCTATTGTAACGTCTTTAGTTGAAGACATTATCGGACCGATTATCGCAGCGTTATCAGGAAGTGCAGATATTAGCGATGTGACAGTTGCCGTTGGACCAGCTCAGTTAGGTGTCGGTGCATTTTTACAAGCGGTGATTGATTTTCTAATTATCGCGATTATTTTGTTTATCATTATTAAAGCAGTGAACACCATGACTAGTCGTTTCAAACATGACGACGGTACTGAAGAAGTTGAAGCACCAACTGTCGAAGAATTACTTACAGACATTAAAGGTATCTTAAAAGAAGAACAAACGTCATCTTCAAAAGATATTATTAATGGAACAGGTGCAGAACATAACGACCATACGGTTTAACCTGACCTAACCTACAAAAACATATTTATTAAAAGCAGTGTAGTTTATTTAATAATTACGCTGCTTTTTTGTATAAAAAGAAAACGACATGCCCTGTTAAGACTGTTCTAATAAAGAATCGTACAGTACAGGCTGTCGTTTTTAAATTTTATTCACTTATAAAAGTAGATTGATAAAACCACTTGAGGCATAAAGAATCATAAATTGAACGCCGTAGTTGACTCCCCAGCGGTTAAAGATTCCACTCGTTGTCGCAATAAGTAGCACACCAAAAATATTAATCATACCGACATCCATATAAGCGAGCATCACTACTAAAGCGATGAATAATCCTAAGATTGCTTCGTGTGGAATGTTTGAGAAAATAAATAAAGTAATTTCATTCGCATATTTGACAGTAAGAACATAAGTAATCGAAATGGCAATGGTTGCACCAATTAAGACTGGCGCAATAAACTCCCTTTCTGACAGCATGTGGTGAATATTATTTTCGAGTGTTAAAACAGGTGGTGCGTTAAATAAAGCATTCCCTGGCCCGATTGCTACACCACTAAGCGGAATACCAATGGCAAGAAGTGGAATGAGAATTCCTGCTATGTATGCGCCGTTATTCAATGCGTTCATTACTGTCACCGTCATTTTGGCACGGTCTTCTTCATTTTTTTCGCGTTGAGCGATACTTTCACCAATAAAAATCATCATTCCTACAGGTGACATAAAGAAGGTAATCACACCGAAGAACGTTGCAACCACACTATTCAGAGCTTCTTTTTTAGATAAAATTTTTAAAGGATTTAAGGTCTGCTTTGCTTTAGATTTATGAATGGTGGTTTTTAAATAATCATCGCATTTATATTTTGCGGCAATGTCGCCACCGGTTAGTAGTTCTAATAAATTAATCATCAATGGTCCAATTGTAATGGCTAAGAAGAAAGAAATAAAGACCGTTTCTCCTTCAGGTAAAACGCCAAGATTCCAATAAAGATGGTTCAAACTTTGAATTAAAATCGATAGCGGGAAAATAGCGACGATTGACATGATTTTATTCTTGGACATGAGGGCTAAGAATAATGTCCCAATCATAAAGATAACCGTTGCATTATTTGAAATAGCTTCACTAAAAGGAACTAATAAGCGAGCGAGTAAGAAACTTAACGGTATCGCTAAAACAGTCCCAATAATGGAGCCGGCTGACATTTTGCGGATCGCAGTGTCGGCTTCACCATTCTTTTTCAATGTCATCGCTGCTGGAATCATCGGCGCACTCATTACCCCGGATGGAATCCCGACAATCCCCACTGGAATATTTCCAGTTATCATTTTTGCGACAATGGAAGCGATAAAGAAGGCAACCAATACTTCTGGAGCTAATCCCGTTAAGGCTAATGCTAAAGTAACTGGCGCAAGGACAGCTGTCTCGTCAGTACCCGGAATAACACCCAGTAATGTATATAAAAGTGATCCGAAGACTGCAAAACCAATCATCTGTAGTAATAAGCTAACATCCATTAGTTAGTTTCCTCCTTCGGTATTGTTGTCACTTGAATATCACGTTTTGTTTTAAAAATAAGTGAGTTAATAATGGTTGCCATCACAATTCCAGCTATGCCCACCATTAAGCGAATAGAATCATCATCTGGTGCTAGAATAAAAAAAGCTAATCCAAAAATTACGGACGAAAAGAGTGAAATAAGAAGTGGTTTGATGCTAATGATATCGCCCCATACTTCAAATAATTGTGTTGATTTTTTATCTTTTTCTTTCATGATAGAACCTCCTAATCAATCATTTATATTCATATCATGAATTGACAACCCTTATCTTATACTAATTCTCATTTTTTTTGAATGGCTTTAATAAAAACTTATGAATTAAAAAGCTATGTTGATTAATTTGGTATGATAAAGTTGATATTGATCATGTTTTTAATCAACTGTTTTTGGTAAACTGAATAAAAGAGACCATAAGAGGTGACCCAAAATGGATCAAGGAACACAACATCATCATGTATCATGTCTGAAGCAGGTGCCAATCTTTAATCATTTAGACAACGATGCAATGAATTTGATTGCTAAGAGAGCTGTCACACGCCAGTTGAAAAAAGGCGACTATATTTATCAGGCGTCAGATAAAACAGATGCCTTATTTATCGTGCACAAAGGTGCAGTGAGAGTTTTTCGCTTAGTTGAATCCGGTAGAGAACAGATTATTCGTATTTTAACACCTGGAGAGTTTGCCGGTGAATGGGCTGTTTTTACAGAAGATAAATCACAAGAAGAATTTGCTCAAGCAATGACGGACTCATCGATATGTTTAATCTATCAAGAAGATTTGCAAGAGTTCTTAATAGAATATCCAGCGATTGCTAATCACTTATTATCTCAGATGGCTATGCGTCTTGCTCAATCTGATCAGCAAACAACTACACTCTCAACCGAACAAGTTGATAAACGCTTAGCCCAGTTCTTGGTGAATCAAGTCGAAACCGATGAGGAAGAGAACATCGTCATCACCTTGAATTTTTCAAGAAAAGATATTGCTAGCTATCTAGGTACAACTCCTGAAACGATCAGTCGTAAATTCAAAGAACTTGAACAAAAAGGGCTGATTGAACAGCTATCACTTAAGAAGATAAAGATTATTGATTTAGATGATTTAGTTTTTTACGAATAAAAATATTTTAAAAACTTGATAGCTATCAATGTTCGCAGTATCAAGTTCTTCTATACTAAAGCTAACAACAATTAAGGGAGAGATTTATAATGAAAAAAGCAACTATTCAACTAGAAACACTGACTTGTCCATCATGTCTTCAAAAAATCGAATCGGGTATAAAACAGATTGATGGTGTTAAACAAGAAAATATCAAAGTCTTATTTAATGCTAGTAAGGTAAAAGTGGCATTCGATGAATCAAAAACATCCGTCGAAGAAATCGAAAAAACAATTCAAGATTTAGGATATGGTGTGATTAAGTCGCGTGTTGCTTAAAAAAATGAAAAAAGACTAATTTGGTCACTTCTTTATCTCGGTTATTCATAACAGATAAAGAAGTGACTTTTTTGTATAATTGTGGTTAAAAGCTGTTAAATGGGTTGAATTTATTTGAATATTAAATGGAATGTTTGGGAATAACCAGTGTTTTACAATACATTTTAATAAAATTGTGTATAATTAATGTATAGATACATTAAATTTTAAATAGTTCAGAGAGGATGTTTAGCATGAGTCAAGAATTAGTTGGTGTATATCCGACAGTCAAAGAAACCATCGAGGTGTTACACAGACTCAAAGAAGAAGGACACGACAGGCACCAAGTTACAGTACTTGTGAACGAAAATGTTGAAAAACGACTACCTTGGAATATTCCCGGTGACGTTGAACCGGCTTATGTTGAGATTGATAAGAAAACGCCAGGATTCGTTAATCGTTTAAAAGAGATTTTCTATAATACTGAAAAAGTCTATCAAGAAACACACTCAAAAGAATTATTAGAAATTCGGGATAAATATCGTCAAGAGCTCATTGATGACAAAATCGTTGTGTTATTTGATAAAGACGCTCACAAGAAATCAGAAACTGAAATTGAGTTGGACAGAGACCGTTCACCACTATCAACAGTAGAAGCAACCGATTATGAGCGTGCCGGTTATGAACGCCAAGACAGAGAATAACTCTCCAAAATAAAATACAAAGCGACAGGTATGCTCGTACCTGTCGCTTTGTATTTTATTTGGAGCTGGATTTTCTAGACTCCTCCACCCCCGAAAATCCCCAACCACTTTAAGAACGGTTGGGGATGATTGTTTATGATTGTGTAGTTGGTTTTTGTTGATGGTTAGAACGATGCTTTTTTTGTTTCGGTGGTGCACTGTCCAGGTCAACGCGGCGCAGAAGTCGGAGGCCATTCAAGATTACAACCAGGGTGCTGCCCTCGTGGATAATTACACTCAGAGTCATATCGGTTAAGCCGAATAAACTAACCGCAACGAGGAAAATGACAACACATAGTGAAAAGATAATATTTTGCCAAATCACCCGATTCATTTTCTGGGTTGTTTGGTGGGAGAGGGCAAGTTTCTCAAGATCGTTTTGCATTAAAACAAGGTCTGCAACATCAACGGCAACATCGGTCCCTTGTCCCATAGCTACACCAACATCTGCATTAACCAGGGCCGGAGCGTCATTCACACCGTCGCCCACCATTGCTGTGGTGCCATACTTGTCTTTTTGTTCTTTAATAATAGTTGCCTTATCTTCAGGCATAACGTTGGCGTAAACTGAATCAATACCGAGTTCACTGGCGATAGCTTCCCCGGTCAGTTGGGCATCGCCGGTAATCAAATTGGTATGGATACCGGCATCTTTAAAGTATTTTATAACATTCTTAGCATTGTCGCGTGGCGTGTCCATGAAGGCAATCAAGCCAACTACCTGGTCGTCCTCTCCGATATAAACAACCGTTTTACCTTCAGATGCCCAGCTTTCGTGCAAGTTTTCAATTGTTTTATCCGTCTGGTTGAAGGATGTCGGTTTACCAATGCGGTAGTGTTTGCTTTGATGGGTGGCTGCCAGACCTTGTCCGATTTGGTTATCGACTTCAATCGTTAGGTCTTCGCTAGCGGTAAAATAGTTCAAAATAGCATCAGCAAGGGGATGGTTACTTTCCCGCTCGAGTGCAATCACCAGGTCAATAATATAACTTTCATCCACTTGGTCACTAATATGGTAGTCGGTGACCTGAATTTCGCCCTTGGTCAAGGTCCCCGTTTTATCGAAAGAAATCGAATCAATATTTGCGAATTGCGACAGGTAGGCACTGCCCTTGGATAAAATTCCTCTTTTAGCCAGGTTGGAAGTAGCAGAAAGTGTGACAGAAACCGTTGCTGCAGCCAGGGCGCAAGGGGAGGCTGCTACTAAGAGCACAAGACCTCGGTAAAAGCTTTCAGACCAAGTCAGACCGCTGATGAAAGGGGTAAACAGGATAAAAAGTCCAATGGCAATGAGAACCAAGTTGACGTATCGCGGCTCATACTTACTAATCATATGACTAGCCTTAGTACGATTATCTTGGTTCTGTTCCACGAGTTGCAATATTTTTGAAAAAACAGTATCCTTGTTTGCCTTGGTAACTTCCATTTTGAAAGTGCCAGTACCATTAATTGTGCTGGCATAAACAGAGTCACCGATATTTTTTTCGACAGGCATACTCTCGCCGCTAATCGAAGACTCGTCAATGGTGGTCTGACCAGACAGCACCCGGCCATCTATAGGCACTTGATCGCCGTTAAGCACTTGGACTTGGTCGCCAATCTTCAAGTCACTGACATCAATGATTTCTACATCACCTGATTCGGTCAATCGTCTCGCTTGTGTTGGATTCATTTCTAATAACTTGGTAATTTCTCGCTTACTTTTACCTTCAGCATAGTCTTCAAGAAAGTGGGCACCCGCAAAAATTAAAATCAGGAGCGTCCCTTCCCA
>DATGUS010000087.1:0-2253 GCA_035301245.1 Alloiococcus sp.
CTGTCCATGAATCATTGAAAAATAAATTTGTGAGCAAATTCGGTCATTAAAATTCAATTTCTTCAATTCTTCATGAAATGAATGGCCTTGTTCAAGTCCATTTTGAATAGAGACAATCCACCTTTTAATTTTTGTATCACCAGTTGTACTTAAGAAAATCAATGCATCTTTCATCGAAAAACCTTCTATTAATAGATGACCTAAACGTTTTAAAAAAACACCCTGACTGTATAATGATTTAAGGGATTTTGTAGCTTTGATAGGTTTCTTTTGAAATATACCCATAAGCACACACCTTCTTCAATAACTGATTAAATGACCGATTGCATCTGTCGCCTTCTTTAATCATGTTTTTATTAAATAGCTCTCTTAGCAAGTCATTATAGCGTACATCATAGAGGACCATCCGCTTTGCAGCAGGACTGATATGATTGCAACTCGTTTGACATGACCCGCCACACAACGCACAATATATTGGAAGTAGTTTTTGAAAGACAATCCCAATAACAATCTGTTGTAGTAATTCTTCAGAAATACCTAACTCTTTTAGTCTGGCGATAACTCCATAAGCATCTTTTGCATGAACGGAAGCAATAATTAAGTGACCCGTTAAAGCACCTCTAGCAACCATTTTGGCTGTTTCTTCGTCACGAATTTCACCCACAATTAAAACGTCTGGGTGGTGCCTTAAACTTGATTTAATTAATGATTCATAAGTAATGCCTGCTGCTTCATTCACCTGAACTTGCAAGAAGTCAGCCTCTTCAATTTCAACCGGGTCTTCGATACTGATGACTTGTTGTTTATCAGTAAAGGAGCGATTTCGAATTAAGTTATACATAGTCGTTGTTTTTCCAGAATCAACCGGTCCTGAAAATAAAATTAATCCACTTTTATATTTAACGAGTTGTTTAAGTTGAGTCAGTTCATATTTAAAAAAGCATTGTTCTATATGGTCATCTTCTGATTTTTTACTTAATAGACGGATAACCAATGATTCATTCGTTCGGTAATTAGATATGGTTGATAATCTTAAATCTACAGGTGAATTTAATTCAAATGTGCACGAACCACTTTGAGGTTTTCGCCTCTCTCCCACATCCATATTGGCTAAAAATTTTAAATAGGATATCAGGCGTACACCTTCTTCTTGTTCTAAAATGAATTGCCGCACCATTTGCCCACCTAATCGAAAATAAATAATATATTGCCAACTCTCAGGGAGTATATGAACATCACTTGTTTGGTAAGTCATTGCTAATTCAATAATATGCTGTGCAAATGATTCAACCTCCATACCACTACTCCTTATCTATAAATTTACACTTATTCCTTATGCTATACTATACGCAATGTTACTCGATTTTTATTTTTAAAACATTCTTTCAAACATTTTCACTATAATAGAAATAAAATTAAAAGTTAATACTATAATATGGTAGCTAAAGGAGCAATAACAATGAAGACTATGCAATACTGGATTGATAAATTAGAGTTATTACCACATCCTGAAGGTGGTTATTATCGTCAAACAGATCTTTCAGAAACAAAATATGAAAATACTGAATTACCTTTATTCACAACTATTTACTTTTTGCTGAGTGCTGATAATTCCTCTCATTTCCATCAATTAACTTCGGATGAGCTTTGGTTTTTCCATGACGGAGAGCCATTGACTGTTCATGAACTCCATCCAGATGGTTCGTATACGTTTACTGAACTCGGAAAAGAAAAATTTCATTATACAGTAAAAGCTGGTTCAATTTTTGGCTCTACAGTTAAACAAGGCTATGCACTAGTTAGTTGTGCAGTAGTTCCTGGTTTTGATTTTTCTAATTTTAAGCTTTTTACACAATCTGATTTACTAGAAAGTCATCCAGATCATAAAACAATTATTAAAGAACTAGCATTTAAAGAACTTCCTGAAGAATAAGTAAAATAAGAACATAACAAAGATCCACCGAGATATTAGTCTCAGTGGATCTTTATTGATTTACTAAAACAGTTTATTTAATCAAGAAGTTCTTGATTACTCAGCATTTGTGTATACTTCGTTGACATCATCATCATCTTCTAAAGCTTCGACTAATTTGTCTAATTGTTCTTGATCTTCTTCTGATAATTGAACTTTAATATTAGGTACCATTGTCAGTTCTTTTTGTGCTAATGTAAAGTCCTTTTCTAATTCGTCACGAACGGTTGCAAAATCTGATCCTGCTGTGTAAATTTCGAAGACTTCATCAGAAGTTTCTA
>DATGUS010000088.1:0-2989 GCA_035301245.1 Alloiococcus sp.
ATTGCTCGTAAGATGTTGGTGTATTCTCATACAATGGAAGATTTAGTATTAGGAACAATCGCCATTTTTCTAGTGTTTGTTATTTTACGTTATCTAGTTCCGATGGATAAGAAAAACGATATCGTTAGAAAAACGGAGCATCGTTACTTACCTTATATCAAGATGAAAGATATCTATCCAAGTTGGGAAGAAGAAAATCCACTTGAATCTGAAATGACTATCGGAGATTTTGTACATAGACAAACCAACAAAATGGGGGTTAAAGTAACAGTCGGTACAAAAGTAACTTATGAAGGCAATTGGATTGAGGTGACAAAGTTAACTGATCAAAATCAGATTAGTCAACTGGCAGTCTATGATCATTGATAAATCATTTTTTAGTTTGAATATTAGTTAAAAATATATAAAGGAGTTGCAAGTTTAATGGAAAAACAGATGTTAGCTGACCGCCATAGAGATGTTGTTTCAACAGCTATGAGTGGTAGTGCAGATATATTAAAAGAACATCCTAATTTAGTGAATTTTTCACTAGGTGATCCGGATATCACAACGCACGATAGCATTATCAATAAAGCGTTTGAAGATGCAAAAGCAGGACATACTCACTATACTAACTTCTACGGTGACTTTGAATTAATACGTGAAATTACCAAGTTTTATGAAGAGGAATATGACTTTAAAATTGAAGAAGATCAAGTATTCATTTCGACATCAGCTTGCCATGGCATGTGGTTAGCTTTAGAAGCTTGTTTAAATCCAGGTGATGAAGTCATTGTTCCAGAACCATTCTTTACACCTTATCCAGAACAAGTGAAGTTATGTGGAGGTAAACCAGTTTCGTTACCTACATACGAAAAAGATGACTTCCAAATTGACCCTGAGCTCCTTCGTAAATCAATTACTGAAAAAACACGAGCAATTATCGTTAATACACCAAATAACCCAACTGGTGCTTGCTTAAGTAAAGAACGATTGATCGAAATAGGGGAAATTGCCAAAGAACATAATTTAGTGATTATTGCTGATGATATTTATACATTACTTAGCTACGATCAAGAATTCGTTCCACTAAATACATTAAAAGATTTCTTCGACCATACAATTACACTGCGTTCATTCTCTAAAGATTATGCGATGACAGGTTGGAGAATTGGCTACATTGTAGCCCCGCACTATGTGATTAAAGCGATTAAAGATATTAATGAAAATAATGTGTTTACTGCACCTTCTATTTCACAGCGTGCGGCTTTATTTGCTTTACAAAATCGAAATGAAATTCAAAAACCAATCATCGAAGAGTATAGAGCTCGCACAATGCATGCTTATGAACGAATCAACCAGTTAGATAATATGAGTATTGCAAAACCACGTGGTACGTTCTATTTATTCCCTAATATTAAAGCGACCGGACTAAGTTCTGAAGAAGTAGCAGATCGTCTGCTGAAAGAAGCTCAGGTTTTAGTCTTACCAGGAACAGCATTTGGTGAGTCTGGCGAAGGGTATATTCGTTTAGCTGTCACTGTTGATATTGATGCAATTGATGAAGCCTTTGACCGTATCGAACAAATGTCGATATTTAATAATGGAGGAGAAAAATAATGGAAGCATCAAATCAGACTTCAGAAGAACAACATAGAAAACCATCTGCCAGTGATATGAAGAAATTTGTTATCTTTTCAGCACTTGGTGTCTTACTTTTCTTAGTTCCGATTCCAATTAATGGATCGTGGAATATTCCAATTACTTTTTTGATTGACCTTTTAAAAGAAGCCGTAAGCGATTGGATTTTATATCCAGTAATGATCATTGTTATTATTACCGCCATAATGGGCGTCGTTTTGTACGTCTTTAAACCCAAGATTGCAGATAAATATCCAATATTAAAAGAGATATTTCTCACTACACCAGTATATATCATTAGTAACATTATAGGGGCTATCGTTATTGTAATGTATACCTTTAATATCGGCCCTGAAATGATTATTGGTCCAGACACTGGTGAGTTGATGATTGGGTTAGCGACTGACTTAGTATCTATCTTAGCGATTATTTCATTCACGATGCCGTTACTTACTTATTTCGGTATTATGGAATTTATCGGTATTTTAATTTCCGACTATGTTCGCCCACTCTTTAAATTACCAGGTCGTGCGGCAATTAACATTATAGTTGCTTGGGTCGGGGCGCCGACTGCTTCTGTTTTATTTACAGAACAAATGTACGAAACAGGTCAATACACTCAACGCGAAACAGCAAATGTTATGATGAATTTCTGTGTGATTTCCGTCCCATTTATGTATTTAATGACTGATATTATGGGAATCCCACAATATTACGTTCTGTTTTATTTATTAGTTACCATTGCAGCCGTTATTATCGCCTTCATCCTATCTCGTGTATGGCCATTTACTAAATTTCCAGATACTTATAGCGAAAATGTAGATAGTATTGCAGCTACTGAAACTGTTCCAGCTGGATTCACTAAAATGGAATACGCTAAAACATTAGCAGGTAACAAAGCTAGTAAAGCAACACTAAAAGACTGTTTAAATGACGGACTTAGAATGTTTATGTCAGTTAACGTGTCCTTAGCACCAATTATTATTGCTTGGGGAACGATTGCGTTGATCATTGTTGAATATACGTCAATCTTTAATGTCTTATCATATCCTTTCGGTTTCTTACTAGATATTCTAGGCGTGGAAGCTGCTTATGAGGTGGCACCTGCAACTATTGTTGGTTTTGCTGATATGTTTATTCCAATTTTATTAATGAGTACAGTTGAAAATGTCGCAACTAAATTTATTGTTGGGGGAGCAAGTTTACTTCAAATTATTTACCTGACTGAAACAGGTGCAATTATGATTAAATCAGATTTAGATATTGGTTTCTTCGATATTTTAATCGTTTTCTTAGAAAGAACGTTACTTGCACTACCTATAATGGCCGCCTTAACTTATTTCGTCCAACTAATTGGGTTGTTATAACA
>DATGUS010000089.1:0-21063 GCA_035301245.1 Alloiococcus sp.
GTTGGGTGAATGGCTACCGTATTATCGAAGTCTGCTTTGGTGGCCCCCATCTTCATCGCAACGGCGAATCCTTGGAGTAATTCATCCATTCCTTCACCAACACCATGTAGACCAACCACTTTCTCTTCTTCACCAGCTACAACTAATTTCATCTGAGCTCTTTGTTTATTACCAGATAACTGTGAATGCATAGAATTAAAACCATTTTTATAAATTTTAATATTCTCTTCACCATATTCAGCAATCGCTTCTTTTTCAGTTAAACCAACTGTGCCAATTGGTGGATGTGAGAATAAAACCGTTGGTATCTGTGAGTAATCCAAATAAGTATCAGTCATGTTATTAAATAGACGTTCAGATAAACGTCTACCTGCTGCAATAGCCACTGGAGTTAACGCTTTCTTGCCAGTAACATCACCGACTGAAACAATATGCTCATCAGTCGTTTCTTGGTATTTATCTACTTTGATAAATCCTTTGTCATCTAATTTAACCTGAGTATTCTCAAGACCAATGTTATTAATATTTGGTTTTCGACCAATTGCCCAAATAAAGCAGTCTGTCTCATGCGTTGAACCATCTACAAAATGAAGAAGTAGTGAACCGTCTTCTTGTTTTGTTACTTCTGTTATGATCTTGTTACCATGGAACTGTAGACCTTCATTCGTTGCAATATTAACATATTCTTCTCTTATAAAATCATCAAATGATGTTAGTGGTAAAGGTTTACGATAAAAAATGTGTGAATCTGCACCTAAAGAGTCTAGTAAGCCGTGTAACTCAACACCGACATAACCAGAGCCATAAATCGCTACACGTTTTGGTAATTCTTCGAGTTCAAAGAAACCATCTGAATCGATCCCATACTCTTTACCAGGAATATCTAAAACTGATGGGTGACCACCTGTCGCAATTAAAATTTTATCCGCTGTATATGTCTTACCATTCACATCTACGGTCTGACTATCCACAAACGTTGCTTCACCTCGTATGAAGTCTACTCCGTTCTTGTCTAGCCCACTCTCATAAGCACCATTTAAACGATCAATATATTCTTCTCTATTTTCAACTAATGTTTTAAAGTTTAACTTGGCATCCTTATATTCAATCCCATAGCCAGGTCCATAACGATCTAGGCCATGGAACAATTTAGCAGCATACCACATAACCTTTTTAGGTACACACCCGACATTCACACATGTGCCACCTAAATCATCTTTTTCAATTAATGCCACTTTCGCTCCTCGTTCAGCAGCACGGTTAGCTGACGAAATACCACCACTACCGCCTCCGATAACCAGGTAATCATAATGGTTCTGTTCTTTCATAAAATTTCCTTCTTTCATTCTGTTACTCATTATCAACTTATCATTAATTAGTAGATTGTCAATTATTTAATCTGAATTTATATTTTTTGCTTTAACCTCTATGGTATTCTATACTTAGGACTGATGAAATCACTGAAAGAGGTAGAATTATGGTGTCTTCAAAAGATTATTGGACTTTATTTAAGTCAACTTTCCTACTGAGTGCATTTACGTTTGGTGGAGGATATATTATTGTTCCCCTGATGCAAGAAACATTCGTCGACAAGCTTCACTGGATTCACGAAGATGAAATGTTAGACTTGGTAGCCATTGGACAAACTGCTCCTGGACCAATCGCTGTTAATACATCGATTCTAGTTGGTTATCAGAAAGCTGGGATTATGGGTGCGCTCATTTCAACCTTAGGTACCGTTATTCCACCACTTGCTATTATGACAATCATTAGTTACATTTACTTAATGATTCGTGATAACCAAATTGTTAATAATATCTTAGTTGGTATGTCAGCCGGCGTCGCAGCAATTATTGTGAACGTCGTTTATAATATGGCAAAACACATTTTTGAAACTAAAAACTATATACAAATTGCTGTAATGATTATTTCTTTGATTGCTGGAATTATCTTCCAAGTGAATATTATCTTTATCCTACTATTTGCAGGCATTGTTGGCTTTATCACCACACTCCTTAACCGCAAAGGAGGGAAGTAAATTGATATATTTACAGCTTTTACTTACATTTATGAAAATAGGACTCTTTAGTTTTGGTGGTGGGCTAGCTGTTTTACCACTGATTGAAGATGAACTGGTCCACAGTTTAGGATGGTTGAGTGCTAGTGAATTTGTTGATATTTTAACATTATCTGAAATGACACCGGGACCGATTGCGATTAACTCAGCAACATTCGCTGGTAACCGTGTAGCAGGAATACTAGGCGGCATGGTTGCTACGATTGGTGTCGTTCTTCCATCCTTCATCATTGTTTTAATGCTTGCATATATCTATTTTAAATATCGTAACTTAGATTTACTGCAAGGAGTTATTACAGGGTTAAGACCTGCAGTGGTTGCCTTAATTGCTTCAGCTGGTGTAACCATTTTCATGTCAGCTCTATTTTCAGCAAGTAACTTTGATGTGGCGCTATCTGACTTAAACCTCATTAACCTTGGATTATTTAGTTTAAGTATATACGGCATTCGTAAATTACATTTCTCGCCGATTCAAACGATTATTGCAACAGGAATCCTCGGTGGAATAATTTATACACTATTATAGATAAAAAAAGCGATTCTTTTCCTTTTTGAAAAAGAATCGCTTTTTATTTTGTTTATTACTTTAGTGATGTACTTTGACGATCAAATTTAACATTTGGTCGTTTATTATGTCCATAAATACGTGGCATGAATTTCTGATCAATAAATGGTGCCGCAATATTCATAATGATAATGGCTACCCCGATTGCTCCAGGCCAGCCCACTGCGATACGTAAAATCATTGTTAGCGCACCACCGACAACCGCAAAGACTGTTTTGCCGTCTGGGGTTAATGAACCTGAACTATAATCTGTCGCCATATAAGTAGCCGCAAAAAATAATGTTCCTGAGAAAGCATGAGCGATCATAAACTCAAGGTCAAATCCTGACCAGAAACAAGCAACTAATACTGCTGATGTAATAAATAGTAAAGGAATCTTCGGATGAATCACTCGGCGAACAATTAAGTAAATCATACCAATTAAAATGGCTAATTTGGATGTTTCACCAATGTTTCCACCTAAATTAAGACCTAAGAACAACTCCCATAACTCTGGGACTTCCTGTGACACTGACGTAGCTCCGCGACTTAAATATTCAAGCGGCGTTGACGTGGATATCGCATCGACACCATAACCACCGTATGGGCCTGAGAAGAATCCTCCAGGTAGAATCCAGTTAGCAAAAAATGGGGTTAAGAAAACTTTAGCAATCACACGAGCTGTTAATGCTGGATTTAAATAATTACGACCTAAACCACCACGACCAAAGCCAAAATTCCAATGTTTTACAACTAAAACAGCAACTAACGAACCAAAGACAACAACCCATAACGGAGCAGATACTGGAAAACTTAAACCCATTAATAGACCGGTCACCATGACGCTGCGGTCATAAATCGTTACCTTTTTATGTGTAATTTTTTGATAGCCGTATTCGGCAAGGACTGCCACCCCTGTGGATACAGCTAACTGAACAAATACCCACCACCCAAAGAAATACACTGCCGCAATAATCGGTGGAATTAACGCAATCATTACTTCTGTCATAACATCTCTTGAGCGACGTTTTTTACGAATATGTGGAGAGGCACTGTTTTTTAATTTTTCTTGAGCTTCTTGAATACTGATTGATTGTGACATATTAGCCCTCCTGTTCCATTGCTTTGATTGCTGCTTTCGCACCACGGATATTTTCTAACAATGGAATGTTTGACGGACAAACAAATGAACAGTTCCCACATTCGATACAATCCATCGCACCGAGTTCTTTTGCTTTCTCGTACTCGCCTCGTTCAAAGGCTTCAGAAATCAAGATTGGTTGTAAGCTTACCGGACAAACATGTAGACATTCCGCACACATGATACAATCTTCTCGTTCATTAATTTGTGCTTCTTGCTTCGTTAAAATTGATAAAGCAGTCATTCCTTTAATCACCGGTGTGCCAAGATCAGTAACTGTTTTTCCCATCATGGGACCACCAGATAAAATTTTACCAGGGTAATCAACAAAACCGCCACAATCTTCAATTAAAGATTCCATTGGTGTGCCAATTTTTACTTTAAAGTTTTTCGGCTCTTTAACTGGTGCGCCTGCAACCGAAACAATGCGTTCAATTAACGGCTCACCAAGTTCGCATGCACGGTAAATCGCACGACAAGTTGAAACGTTCATTAAAACAATATGATTGTCCGCAGGTAATGTTCCAGGTTTTACTTCTCTACCAGTTAAATTCTGGATTAAGTTTTTTTCAGAACCTTGTGGATACATTGATTTTAGCGTTTGAACAGTAACATGTTTCAAATGACTGGTTTCTTCTTGAAGAGCTTTAATCGCATCTTTCTTATTATCTTCAATCCCGATAAAAACTTGTTTCAATTGTGGATAGAGTTTTGAAATTAATTCTAATCCTTTAACAATTTCTTTTGTAAAATCAAGCATCACTCGGTGATCGGAAGTTGAAAACGGCTCACATTCTGCCCCATTTAAAATAATGGTATCAATTGTTTTTCCTGGAGGAGGTGCTAATTTTACTGCTGTTGGGAAAGTTGCTCCACCCATACCAACAATGCCTGCTTTACGAACAGTATCAATAATTTCGTCGTTACTCATTTGACTTGAGTGACCAGGTTCTACGATTGGATCTGCTTCAATGTACTGATAATCATTTTTAATAATAATGCTATTAACCGAGCCACCACCAGCTGAAGGTCTTTCCTCAATCGCCACAACCTCACCAGATACCGATGAGTAGACGTGCGCCGAAACAAACCCTCCTTCTTTCGCAATCATTTGACCTGCTTTCACTCTCTCTCCAACCTCAACAATGGGTTCTGCAGGTGCACCGATATGCATCGATACCGGAAAAACTAACAGTTTCGGTACAGTTGCATCGACAATCGTTTTTGAATTCGTATAATGTTTATTGTCATTGGGATGGGAGCCTTTTTCTTTATGCATAAATGAAAACGCCATACTAATCCTCTTTCTATGTACTATTAAATTTATTTATAAGCAGTATGTGACTTATTTTTTATATGTTCTTAGTATACATTATTACCATTATCAATTAAAGCAATATTCATATGAAAATACACTGCTTTTATAGTTTTTTGTAGAACTTTTTCATAAAAAAACGATAGATACATCGTATATTTTGTCGTTATTAATAATGGTTATTAACTAAACATCTATTTTTATTTTTGTTTTCAAATTGTAGTGATATTTATAATATTTGATCGAATGGTTTGTTACATTTTGATGTTTTGAACTTCTTTAAGTAGTCGCTGAACTGCGAGATATTTATGGTCTTTTCATCTAATAATTTTGAAGTTTTGATTTTGAGGTGGTGTTATGATTATTCAAACCATAAACAGAACTCCAATACAAAAAAATTTTTAATATATATATCTAAAGAAAAAACCTTTGAATGAATCATTTAGTTCACTCAAAGGCTTTATGTTTAATTATTATTTTTCTGTAAGTGGGTCTCTTCGTTTAAATGGTTCACGGTCGTTATAGCTCATACCTAAGTATGGACGTTTATCTTTGTGTCCATAAATCTTACGGAATGCTAAGCGGTCTACGTAAGGAATAATCGCGTTCATAATTAAGATAGACATCCCAACACCTTCTGGAGCAAATCCTTGGGTTCTGAATAAACCGACTAAAATACCGGCTCCTATTGGAAACACGATTTTACCTACATCTGTTAAACCACTTGTAGGATAGTCAGTAATCATGAACACAGCTCCGAATACTAAGGCACCACTTAATACGTGATACAACATATAGTTAAAATCAAATCCACCGTAAACTAACATATAGATTGCGACAGTACCAATAAATAATGTTGGTGTTTTCCAGCTAATGATACGTCTTAATATTAAGTAAACCATAGCAATAAGAAGAATCAAAGTACTTGTTTCTCCCATTGCTCCACCCCAACCGCCAGTATTACCGATGAATAAGTTCCATAATGAAGGTGCACCTGAGAAGTCTCCACCATTTCGGAAGTTAAAAATTAATGGTGTTACTGTTGAATAAGCATCAACTTCTAAAGATGGTACATACGCTTGCATGGTTGCAGCAGAGATGTTGTCGATTGTTACATCGAAAAAGTCTCTCATCCAAAACTTAACTTGGAAGTTCATAAACCAAGGGAATAGTAAGTAAACCACACGACCAGTTACAGCCGGGTTGAATCGGTTACGTCCCATTCCTCCAGGGATTAATTTAACTAAAATAGCTATAAATGCAATTAAAGCGGTTGTTGTATATGCCGCACCATTTGGTAATGATAAAGCTACTAACATGCCAGTAATCACTGCTGATAGATCATCAATGGTAAAACGATTGCGTACAACTTTTTCATAAATAAATTCTGTGAGGACTGTGACCGCTACACCAATCAACACATGAATTAATACAGGGAAACCGAATAATACAATACCGGCAATAGTTGGTAGTAATAGTGCAATCACCACTTGTAACATTTTCCATTGAACAGACCAAGGCTCAAAAATATGTGGCGATTGATTTGTGACTAAATCATAATCTGCTAATCTTGTCTTTGACATGGCTCAGGCCTCCATTTCTCGAATAGACTGTTTTGCTTTACGAATATTTTCAAGTAATGGAATATTAGACGGACAAATGAATGAACAGTTACCACATTCGATACAATCCATTGCGCCCAATTCTTTCGCAGCAGCGATATCGCCACGCTCATACGCATTACTAATTAAAATTGGCTGTAAACTTACTGGACAAACATTCAAGCACTCTGCACAACGAATACAGTCACGACGTTCTCTCTCATTCACTTCATCTGCTGATAAGAAAGTAATGTGTGTTGTCCCTTTCGAGATTGGAATACCACCATCTTTAATAGCTGCCCCCATCATTGGTCCACCGTTAATCACTTTACGAGGTGGTTCTACGAAGCCCCCACATTGATCAATTAAGTCATCAATTGGTGTACCGATACGAACATATAAGTTTTTAGGATCTTTAATTGGTGTTCCTGTTACAGTCGTTACACGCTCAGTTAACGGTTTACCTAAACGAACAGCTTTGTAAATCGCTACGTATGTACTTACGTTAGAAACAATACAGCCAACGTCTGCTGGTAGGCCACCAGGAGGTACTTGTAAACCTGTACAATTTTCAATTAATTGTTTCTCAGAACCTTGTGGATATTGAGCAGGTAATACTTTTACGTGGTATTTATCTAAGCCTTGTTTTTCAATTACTTCACTGATAACATCAGCCGCTTTTTGCATATCATCCTCTAAACCAATATAAACATTTTTTACGTTGAAGATCGAATCAATAATTTTAATCCCTTCAACCATCTCTTTTGCAAACTCAATAATTGTGCGGTAGTCTGAGGTTGAGTAAGGTTCACATTCCGCACCGTTTAGGATTAAAGTATCGATCTTAACATCTTTTTGGGGTGACATCTTCACTGATGTTGGGAATTGCGCCCCACCCATTCCAGAAATACCAGCTTGTCTAATTAAATCCGGAATTCTTTCAACAGGAACATTATCACCTGAACCTTCAAAAGGTAGCTCTTCGATATCTTCGTAATTATTTTTTACAACGACACATTCAACTAGACGGCCATTAATATCGCGTTCTTCAATAGCTACAACTTCTCCAGATACTGAAGAGTGTACATTAGCTGATACGAAACCTTGAGCTTCTCCAACCAATGTGCCAACTTTCACTTGTTCACCTACACTAACACAAGGTTTAGCTGGTGCTCCGATATGCATTGACATTGGAAATATTAAAATAGAAGGTACTTTTGCGCGTTCAATACCTTTATTTTCAGTACGTTCACGGTGTGTTTCGGGGAATGTAGCGCCATATCGTTTTTTTAATGTAATGGGCTTGTGACTCATAACCAAAATTCCTTTCTCAATATGTAATCAGTATAATCTAAGATAAATAAATTAAAAACAAATGATTATTTCTTTATAAATTATATTTATAGCATAACTAAAAACCAGTTTAAAGTAAAGCATGTAAAGCCTTAAAACATAATTTTTTAAATCATTTTATTTATAATCGTTATCAATTAATATTTTTTTAAACTATATTTTTGTTTTGTTTATTTTAGTCCTATTAGCATTCCTAGGTGTTGAGAATGATTTTCAAAAAAATATATTTCCAGTATTCAATTAAATACTGAAAATATACTTGATAAAATATTTCTTTAATTAATCCATTTCTTCACTAAGTTGAATCATACGGTCAACTGATTCGTCTAAATACTTAATCGTATCTTTCAATGGTTGTTCTGTATCAACATTCACACCAGCAACTTTAGCTGCTTCTAAAGGTTTTTTCGTTCCACCCTGTTTTAAGAATGTTAACCAATCATCAACCGTAATCTCATCTTTTTTTAATTTTAAGAAAGCTTGAGTGGCAATGGTTAAACCTGCTGAATAAGTATAAGGGTAGAGACCCATGTAATAATGAATTTGTCTCATCCATGTTAATTCCGCACCAGGTTCAATCTCAACGGCATCGCCCCAGAACTCTTCTAAAATGTTACGTTTTAATTCACTTAAGGTGTTCGCATCGAAACCTTTTCCTTCATCAATTAGACGATAGACGTCCCTTTGATATGCTGCTTCTAATAAGTGCGTTACAAAGTTGTGGAAGTAGGTCTTCGAGATCATTTTTGAAATAATTGAACGTTCAGCTCTTGGATTCGAAGCTTCTTTTCGAAGATAATCAGTTAGTAATAACTCATTAAAGGTTGATGGTGCTTCAATTAAGTATAGTGATGGTCTTGAAGCAGTAGGAACTTGTGCTTGATCTGATAGATATCCTTGACCTGCATGACCAAGTTCATGTAATAAGGTGTAAGCATCGCTTAAAAGACCTGACCATGATAGCATAATGTATGGTCTTGATTCGTAGGTTTTTGAACAAAACGCTCCTGAACGTTTACCGATATTTGATGCAAAATCAATCCAACGTTCATCATAAGCTTTCATCATAATGTCAACATAGTCTTGGCCAAGAATGGCTGTTGCATTTTCTACAACGTCTTTTGATTCTGCAAAAGTAAGGTGTTCTGTATATTCAGGATCTAAGTCCATCTTTAAGTCAGCATAAGTCATTTTCTCTAAGTGGTTTACTTCTTTAACATGTGTGATATATTTTCTCATTACTGGCGCAAAGTCTTTCATAATCATATCTATTTGACGGTGATAGAGATCTTGGCTTACATCTTGATCTTCCAGTAGATAGTCAAAGACAGAATCATAACCACGCATAGTTGCTAAAATCTTTTCTTTTTGAACCTGATTATAATAAATTGATGCTACGGTATTTTTGTATTGACCAAGAACATGATTAAATTGATCATACGATGCACGACGGACTTCACTTGAATCTGAGTACATAAATTGTTCTTCATACGTCACAAAACTTAGAGGGAATTCCGCACCATCCGCTAAGAATGTTCCGTAATCCGGATCAGCAAGACGAGCTTGTTCATATAATTCATCAAAAGAATTGAGTACTGGACTTAAGCTCGCTAAAGCTTTTTCAACTTCCGGGTGTAACTTATGTGCTTTTGTCTTTTTAACTTCTAAAATAAAAGGTTCATAGTTAGAGTTTTTTTCAACAACGGCATCTAATGTTTCATCTGCTACTTCCATCAACTCAGAATGATAGAACGATAGTGCTGCAGAAATTTCTGCAACTAATGAAGCTGTATTCCTTGCACGCTCTTGTGCTGATGAGTCGGTAATATCTACTGACACTGGTAAATAGCTATATTGGTGAATTAATTGAACCTCACCCATAATTTTTTCATAATCTTTAATAGACGCTAAGATGTTTGCTGCATCGGATAGATTACCTTGATAGTGATCGACAAAGGCTTTCACATCTTCTTTAATCTTCGCTTTTGCTTCTATAAATTCTTCTTCCGTTTTATAAATTAATGTGAGATCCCATTTTAATTGTTGATCCACTTCAGTACGTTTAATTAATTTGTTTGGCATTGTCGTGTTCCTCTCACGTCAAATTTTTTAATAATGTTGGTCATAATCAATCTGGTTGATAGCAACCGTTTGATTTTTCATATATTCAGAAAGATTCTCCTCAATAATTGGGAATAATGTTCCTGCATAGTCTTCCATATGACCTGCAATATGTGGTGTGATCAAGACTTTTTCATGTTTCCATAATGGATGATCTTCAGCTAATGGCTCTTCTTCAAACACATCTAAAGCAGCATAGCTTAATTGATCACTGTCTAGTGCTTTTAATAAATCTTCTGTCACTACCGATGGACCGCGGCCGACATTAATGAAGGCTGCTCCTTTTTTGAATTCATTAAATAAATCTATGTTAAAGAAGCCTTTTGTTTTATCAGTTAACGGAAGTATATTTACAACGTAATCTGCTTGAGACACAGCTTCAGTGACGTCCTCTTGGACAAATATCTGGTCAACATGATCTACTTCTTTCCCACTACGGTTCACACCGATGACTTTCATATCGAATGCTTTAGCTACTTTGGCTGTTTGAGTACCGATTTTTCCGACACCGATAATTGTTAGTGTTTTATTTTCTAAAGTAGACATTGTCATAGCCTCTTGTGCCCACTGTTTTTTAACTTGCGCATTATGAGCATTAAATAATTGACGCGCGTGGCCTAACATCATCCCAAGTACACTTTCGGCAATGACTTGACTGTGCATACCACTACTGGACGAAAGAATAATATTTTGATCTTTCAATAAGTCTTGTGGAACATAATCTGCACCAGCTGATTGCAATTGAATCCATTTGATTTGATGATCTTTAGATTCGAGAACTTCAACAAGATTTTTATCCCAACCGATTACAATCTCAACAGCATTAAAATTTGCTTGATCAATATCGGTGATGATATCATAATCGGGAGCTAAAGTTTGTATCTTATCAATATAGGTTTGATCATAATCAATATTTACTAAAATTTGCTTAGACATTTAAACACTCCTTTTCAAATATTATGACACATTGTCATGGTCAAGTCTAATAATTTAAAATGATAACATTCGATATACTTTTTAACAGGTCATAAAGATATTGATGAAATGCTAAGTACATGTAGGTGCACTTTAAATATACATATAAAATTGATAAAAAAAGAGTATGAATATTTAGATATTCGTACTCTTTTTTTCATATCAAGTTAAATAGAATATTATTTATTCAACAGGTAGATAGTCACCTTCGATAAAATCAAATTCTTCTAAAGAATTAGTTGCTAAATGACGACGGAATAGTGCAACAAGATTCGTCTGATCTTGATCAGCCACCTCTTCTCTCACTTCCACCTGCAACCATTCGCCATTTTCTTCTAAATGAGTGAGATAAATGTAATTGTCATCTTCAAATTCTGCATACTCTATGACCGCTTCAATCGCGTCGGCTTCTTGTGCTTTCGTAGAGTGTTGAGGTGTAGAAGAGTCTGGAGTTTGAGTTGATTCGGCATTGTTAGTCTCTTCATCATTTTTATCCGAAGATTCATTTGATAGGTTTGTACCTCGGGACTCATCATCGTTATTTTCGCTATCTAAATCACCTTCAGAAGCTTCAATTTCTTCATCAGTGTCCTCTACTTCATCATCAGCTTCAACCGTGTTCTTTACTTCATTATTAACAGCTTCATTCTCAGTGTTGACATCTTCAACAACAGCAGCTTCATCAACTGGAGCGGCAACGTTTGGTTCATCGTTAAAGCAGCCAGTTAACAACAGTGGAGCAACTAGTAACCATAGATATTTTCTCATCTTCTTCCTCCATCTAAATTTCATGATACGAAGCATAGATTTGTCGTTTTGGAACATCCCTAATAACAGCAACTTCTTTAATAGCCTCTTTGCTTCTTATATTTTTTTCAGCTATTATGCGCTCGACATGTTCTTTCTCAGACCATGACTTCCACTCGTCATTTTTTTCTATTATTTGTGGGTTGGGGTTCCCTTCTACAATTATAACAAATTCACCGCGAACATGGTTATCTTTTACCCACTTTAATGTATCTTTAATATTTCCTCGAATAAACTCTTCATATTTTTTCGTCAATTCACGAGCTAATGTTATCTGGCGATTTTCACCAAAAATATTATTCATTTGTTCAAGTGTTTTTTTCAGACGATGCGGTGATTCATAAAAAATCATTGTTTCTGTTTTTTGATTTAATTGTTCGAGTATCATTTGTAAATCATTTTTACTTCGTGGCAGAAACCCGTGAAAGTAGAACGGTTGTGGGGCAATGCCAGATGCAATTAAGGCTGGTACTAAAGCATTCGCTCCCGATAGTGGAATAACTGAAATACCTCGTTCGATAGCGGCCTTTACTAACTCCGAACCCGGATCACTAATCGATGGTGTCCCAGCATCACTGACTTGTGCTACTGATTGTTTATCTACTAATTTATTTAATAATTCCGGGATACGTTCTTGTGTATTATGTTCATGGAAGCTGATCATCTTCGTATCAATATCAAAATGGTTTAATAGTTTTTGGGTATGTCTTGTATCTTCTGCAGCAATTAAGTCAACTGTCTTCAGTACATCAATAGACCGAAATGTCATATCATCTAAATTGCCAATTGGTGTGGGAACAAGATATAATTTACCCAACTCACTTTTTTCAAAACTGTGTTGATTATTCATCCGTATTCACTCGCTTATCTTTCATTATCGTTTTACGTCGTCGGTCAAATGGGTAGACCACATCTTCATTCACTAAATAACGTTCTTTTTGTTTACGCGTTAACTGTTTAAAGGCATACTCTGCTTTCATCGCTTCACTTTTTGATGAATACTTTTCTGCGTACAGCATCTTTACCGGTCGTTTAGACTTCATGCGGGTATATTTGGCTCCTGTGCCATCATTATGTTGTTTTAACCGACGCTTTATATTAGTTGTATATCCGCCGTATAGGGTGTTGTCTCGGCAATACAATACATAAAAATAACTAGTTTGCTGGCTCATACAAAATCGTGCTCATTTCTGTCGAATAACGACCATCTGCTTCCATTATATACAGTGGTTCTTCCATCTTAAAGCCTAAAGGACTACCTTCTTTAATCAATTCAATTAAAAAGAATTTCGATACACGGCCAGGTTTCGGATAGACCATTTGTATACGTTTAGGCGTCAATTGATGCTTCTTACATTCATTAATTAATTCAATAAAACGCTCCGTATTGTAAACTAAATAAGCTGTACCGTTTTTCTTTAGCAACTGACTGATAGCCATTAATAAGTGCTCCATTGTCAACGAAATTTCATGGCGAGCAAGCGCTAATGCTTGATTTGGATTCTGTCGGTCTTTATCGCTCTTAAAATACGGTGGATTACAAGTAATCATATCAACTGTTCCAGGTTTAAATTGGCTCTGATAATCAAGTAAGTTCATATTGAGGTATGTAATTTTATCCGTTAAATGATTTAATGTTGCTGAACGTTCTGCCATGTTTGCCAATCGCTCTTGAATTTCGATACCAATGACTGGCGCATTTGTTTGTTTTGAAATTGCCATTGTTACCGCCCCGTTCCCTGAACATAAATCAAGAATCGTTGACTTATAACTTTTAGGAACCCTAGCAAAATGTCCTAGTAATACAGCATCCATCGAATAAGAAAAGACTTCAGTACTTTGAATAATCTTATAGTGTGAAGGGTATAAAATATCAATTCTTTCATTCTTATGAATTTGAATATTATCTTTGTTTTGAGTCATAATTATCCTTCTCAATTTTTCTTAGTGGCCCAATTAATTAAACAGACAAAAAACTACTTATTAGACAAAAATAAGTAGTTTTTATGTTGTCTCTTGATTACGATCGCCATAGATCACTTCTAAGCAAAAAGCACAAGGCGAATCTTCTTCGCGTCGCTTACCAAAGAATAAATTACAAACATGAAAGCCATCTTCATAAATATTTTCTAAATTTAAACGTGATTTTGTTAACCCTGATGGATTATCTTTTGAATCTATTGTCTCATTTATCGTCTCTTGACCCAGTTTATCATCAAGCCGATCTCTTAAATATTGGTTTTCCATACGTAAGGTGTGGTTTTCTTCATTCATGCGAGATAATTCTTCTTTTATAATGCCTAGTTGTTCGACATACTGTTTGGCTTGTTCTTCAAGATTGACTAATGAATCATATAATTCTTTTTGTTCCATACTTCACCACTCTTTAATTTCATTTAATAACCTAATAATTCTAAAGTTAAATGTTCTAGAACACCTTGTATAGATACATTACTTTTTAAACGTTTTTTCGCTGTTAAAACAGATGTCAAAAAAGAGACAATCGTCATAATGGACATTCGTTCAACGTAATAAGTCAAATCTGATCGATGCTGACTGAAGGCAATAGCTTCTAACTCAGGATTATAATACAACTGAAGCATATCTCGACAAAGGTACATGATCAAATCTAGCATCATCATTGACTCTTTCGTACCGTCAATCATAGGCAGTAAATCCGTCTGTACGAACACAAAAGCCCGATCATCTTTCTTCATGACACGGCTAAACCAACGCCATACCTTTTCTGCTTTATCCATTATCTCATACTCAGCGATCATATCTCTACCTAATTGATTATCTTGAGTAAGATGAGCAATCAAATGTGCTTCATAATCATTCAACCCACCCTCTTTCAACTCATCAATTCGTTCTGATATCGGTTGTTTGATGAAAGAAATAACTTGACAGCGTGAAATAATCGTAGGTAGGACGTTTTGCTTATTCGCCGTGAGTAAAAATATATGAATATCATCTTCCGGTTCTTCAATGAACTTCAGTAAACTATTAGTTGCATTAATAGTCATTGCATCTACGTTGTCTACAATAATCATTTTCGCGTTACCTTCGACAGCACTTTTAGAAAACTCTTCTTTTAGCTCCCTCACACGGTCAACTTTAATAGTCTGGCTTTTCCCTTCCGGAGACACCTCAATAACATCAGGGTGTTCGCCATTGTCAATTCGCTTACAGTGTGAACAGTCATTACAAGGTTCTTGGCCGTCTTTAGACACATTTTGACATAACTTCGCTTTTGCAATGTAACGACTCATTTCTAACTTGCCTGTTCCGGCATAGCCTTCAAATAAATAAGCATGTTTTAAAGTCTGATTGATTAATATACGTTTGAACAGCTCAAATATTTTAGGTTGTTTTTGTTGAATCGTTGACATGTCATCACCTTAACTCATAGATTAAATTAAAATTGTTTAGAATTGTGTGAATTTTTCAATTGGCAGGACAAATACAGTCGCTCCGCCCACTTCGACATCGACAGGGAATGACAAATCTGATTCCAACGTGAAGTCATAAGATGGTGGATTGACCATTTTTTGTTCTCTTGTTGAACAGTTCTCTTCAATGATACCAAGTACTTTATCGATTTGGTCATCATTTGTACCAATTAAAAAGGTTGTATTTCCAGCTCTTAAAAATCCACCAGTTGAGGACAATTTAGTCGCACGAACCCCTTGTTCGACAAATTGATCTGATAAACGTTTACTATCTTGATTTTGAACAATCGCTACAATTAATTTCATTTTAATATCCTCCTTTGGATGAGTGGTATCTAAATTAATTTTAACTTAATTATCGATTTCTGCAAGTTGTTCAACTAATAAGTTCCATGCTTCACGAGCAACGAGATCTTTTGGTTGATTCGCATCAATGACTATAAAACGCTCCGGGTGCTTTTTGATTAAAGTCTGATAGCCTTCTCTCACTTTGTTGTGGAAAGAAATATCTTCTAATTCTAATCGATCTTTTTTACGGTTTGAACGCTTGTCTGCAATTCTGTTTAAGCCAACCTCTGCTTCTACATCCAAGTATAATGTCAAGTCTGGTCTTAAATCTTCGATCGCAAATTCATTAATTTTCCAAACTTTTTCGATACTTAGTTCGCGTCCGGCACCTTGATAAGCCAGTGAACTATCAACAAAGCGGTCACATAAAACAATGTCGCCTCGTTCTAAAGCAGGTCTTATTTTTTCAACAACATGTTGTCTTCGGCTTGCCGCATATAACAATGACTCTGTTCGATCATCCATCTCGGAATGGTTAATATCTAAAATTAATTCACGAATTTTTTCAGCAATAGGACTACCGCCTGGTTCTCTAGTTTGAATAATTGGTTTGTTGAAGTATCCTTCTAATTTAGGTTTAATCGCTTCAATAACACTGGATTTTCCAGCGCCATCCGGTCCTTCTATAGTTATAAAGATCCCTTTCATCTCCATGCTCCTTGTTTAGATTTCACGTCTACCTTCAACTGCTTTTAGTAAGGTTACTTCATCTGCATATTCAATATCACTGCCGACAGATAAGCCGTGAGCTAAGCGTGTGACTTTAATCCCACTTGGTTTAATCAGTTTTGATAAATACATGGCTGTGGCTTCACCTTCAGCTGTTGCATTGGTAGCTATAATTACTTCTTCAACTTCATCGGCTTGAAGTCGTTTAATTAATTCAGAAATATTAATATCTTCAGGTCCAGTCCCTTCAATCGGTGATAGAATACCATGAAGAACATGATAAACCCCTTTATATTCAGACATGCGTTCCATAGACAGAACATCTTTTGCTTGTTCGACAACTAAGATTGTTGATTTATCTCTCGTCTCATCTGAACAAATTACACACGGGTCATCTTCAGTCATATTGCCACAAATAGAGCAATACGTTAAATCACGTTGGACACTGATTAATGCTTTAGCAAAGTTTGTCACATCTTCTTCTCTCATATTCACAGTGTAAAACGCCAGTCTAGAAGCTGTTTTTTCTCCAATACCTGGTAATTTCATATAACTATCCATTAATTTAGAAATTGGTTCAGGATAAAGCACTATGTCACCTTCTCTATTCATTCAAAAATAAAATGGTTGATATAAAAAATCAGAGTGGACTTCATACCACTCTGATCAATAAAGTCTAATGGATTAGAATCCTGGAAGTCCGCCTAAGCCTTTTGTATATTTGCCCATAACCTTCTCAGTTTCAGCATCTACTTTAGCCATTGCGTCGTTAACCGCTATTTGAACAAGATCTTCAATCATTTCTTTATCTTCTGGATCAATAATTTCTTCTTTAATAGACACACGTTGAACTTGCTTTTCGCCGTTAACAACTACTACAACTAAATCATTATTAGCTGTCCCTTCAAACTCTGTTTCGTTTAAGCGAGTTTGAGCTTCTTCCATTTCTTTTTGCATTTTTTTCATTTTCTTCATCATGCCTTGCATATTTCCCATTCCACGCATATAAATTCTCCTTTTATGATTGTATACTGTAAATTTTATTTATTCTTTAATTTTTACATTTTCTTTACCAAATATATCAACAGCTGCTTGAACAGCTTCATTGGATTCGGTTAACTCTTCATGGCTTTGTTCACTTGGTTGTTCTGACGAGTTAGGTGTTGATGAAGAACCATCTTCTCGTTTCATTTTTTGGATATAATCACTACGAATCTTCGGCCAATCATTCTCTGGTACTGTCACCAGTCTTGGTCGGTATCCAACAACCTTTTCAATATAATTGCCGATAGCATCTTGTAACTCTTCATCATATTCAGCTTTTTCACAAAGAAAGTCTGCCACAAAAGTAACGACTAACCCATCTGGACTAGCTGCCACAGGTTGAGAATTATTCAAAATTGCACTGTGCTTTGTTGATAAGACAGCAATTAAATCGGGCCATAATTCTTGCAATTCATCCAGATTACTTCTCGTCGCATGCTTTAATACTCGCTCAATAGATCTTAAATTTACTTTAAAGCTTTGACCAGAAGGGACGCGTCTAGCGGGTTTCTTCGCTTGTACAGGTTGAGACGGTTGATGAATATCCATCGATTTTACAGCGTTCTGAAGTTGTTCAAGTTGACGTTTTAACTGATTGACTTCATCTGAAACAACTGCTTCCTGCTGGGGTGCTTCAATACTTTCTCGAACACTCGATTGATGCGTTAGTTTAACTGTCGCCACTTCTAAGTACACCTCAGCATGATTACTCATCCTCAGCTCTTGCTGAGTTGTATTTAGAACATCAATCATATGATACGCTGTTTCGCGGTCCAATTCGTTAGCTAATTGAGTAAAGGTATCATCTACCTTAGCTAACTTAGTAATGAACGATTCAGCATTACTAGATTGATATAAAAGAATATCACGTGTCATCATTATAGCATCTTCAATGAAGCGACCAGGGTCTTTTCCTTGAGCAATAATCGACTGGAGTAACACTAATGCTTTTTCAGTTTGACGGTGACTAATAGCTTTAATGTAATCGAGTAATAAATCTTGAGTAATACTACCCGTTATTTGAAGCGCTACATCTTCTGTTAGTTTATCTGTCATGAAACTGAGCGCTTGGTCCAACATACTCAATGCATCACGCATACCACCTTCGGCAGCATTTGCAATAATAAGCACCACATCTTCTTCAAAATCAACCTCATGGTAATTTAAAATGTGCGTTAAGCGGTCAATGATGGATTGTGTATCAATTCGTCTAAAATCAAATCGTTGCGTTCTTGAGATAATGGTAGCAGGTATCTTATGAGGTTCAGTGGTTGCTAAAATAAATATCACGTTTGTTGGTGGTTCTTCTAATGTTTTTAGTAGGGCATTAAAAGCACTAGCAGACAACATATGTACCTCATCAATAATATAAACTTTATAAACGGCACTTGTTGGAGCATAATTTGCTTTTTCTCTAATATCTCGAATCTCTTCTACACCGTTATTGCTTGCCGCGTCAATCTCAATCACATCGCCTAGACTACCTTTTGTAATCTCTTCACAAATTTGACACTCATTGCATGGCTCACCATCTTCTGAGTAAGGACAGTTGATCGCTTTGGCAAAAATCTTCGCCGCACTCGTTTTTCCAGTACCACGTGGGCCAGTGAATAAGTACGCATGACTAGTGTTACCATTCTTTATGGCATTTTTTAACGTTTGTGTAATTACATCTTGGCCGGAAATATCCTCAAAAGTCTGAGGACGCCAAACACGATATAAAGCTTGATAACTCATCTATTTCCCCGCTTTCCTAAAACTGTCGCTAGCATTCATTATATAAGAAATACTTTCATTTTTGTAGGTATATCTATTGGCACATTATATTTTCCTGAAATCAATTTTAATGACAATATTCCTATACTTATGAGCAAGAAAAAACCAGTAGTTCAAAATGACCTACTGGTTTCTATGAATAAAAAAATTGCTATAAAGCACTATGTACACAAGACACATAACGGAACGGTACTTAGTGCTGCTTCCTTCCGGACCTGACACGGTTCATACGTCCGCTATTGTCTTGCGCTTAATCTATAATACCATAACTTTTAAATAACGTCTACCTTATTTTAGCATTGCTTATATTCTACCTATCATCTATGAGCTTCAACATTTATTTTTTATCACTAATATTTAATGTTAAATAATTACAAATTAGTCTTTTACTCATTGTAAGCGTTATCTTTAAAATTAGTCAATAACAACTTTTGTGTAAACATTTTTATTCTCACTGTGTTTTAATTTACTATTGACTTAACATTAACTTAGAGTATAATTACTAATTAGTACATATAAAGGAGAAGGAATTGTCAGAATGGAATTGGCTAACATTTTTGTTGTCATAGGTTTTACTGTTATTCATGTTAATTCAAATTTATTTAATATCGAGAAATGGGATTTAACAGCAAAGTTTTCATCTTTGGTTGGTGGTATTTCTATCGCTTACGTATTCTTCCATTTGTTTCCAACACTTATTCATTATCAAAAAGATATATCACGAACATTTAAACTCACTTCTGCGTCAGCCTTTCAGCTAATCTTTGGAATGATTTTACTTGGACTTATCGTTTTTTACTTTTTAGAAATGGCTATGCAGTCATCTAAATTATCTGTCGCACTTGATCGACTAAACAATAAAACTGTTTCAGATGACGATTTTGAACAACGTCACCAACGTGTTTTTTGGGCACATATCGGCTCTTACGCACTGTACAATATTATTATCGGCATCTTGCTCGCAGATCAACGATTTGAAACAAGTACTACTGCAATCTTTTATTTGGTTGCTGTGGGACTTCACTTCTTCACTAACAATTGGGTTTTACGTCATCACTTTACTCGACTGTATGATAAATATGGTCGATTACTTATTAGTTTAACTGTACTAGTTGGTTTTTTAATTGGACTTACTTTTCACATTGATCATACGATTATTGCCTTACTTGAAGCGTTCGTTGCAGGAGGACTTATTCTTAATGCGATTAAAGATGAACTACCACAGTGCAAAGGAAATAACTTTTTAATCTTTTTAATTGGTACAGTGATTTATTCATTTATTTTAATTTTTATCTAATTTATAAAACAGCCATGTTAATGCAATGAGTTTGCATTGACATGGCTGTTGTCTTACTAATGTGATTTTTGTGCTTGTCGGTTACTTTTGTTAATTGACCATGAACGTTTGAGTTGTTTAAACGCATTTGCTTGAGAATAAACTAAAACGTTACTACGATAGAACATTAATGATAACCAAGTAACTAAAATTGTGAATAGTATCATTCCTGCAAGCGACAACCACAATTCTAATGTTCCTACTGAATTGGATGCCATTCTAAATGGCATCACTAATGGTGTCCAGAATGGGAGGTATGATCCGACACGAATAATGATATTCTCAGTGCCACCACCCATTGCAAACATGCCAATATAAAAACCAGCAAGCAGTAAGAATACGAGAGGTAGCATTACTTTATTCGCATCTTCTGTTTTTGTTGCTAGTGAACCTAAGAAGGCTGAAATAACCGCATACATGATGATACCTAAAATAGAAAGAAGTAAAGTGATACCTAAGAACTCGCCAATAATCGCTTTGAAATCAATAATATCTGTAAGGAAA
>DATGUS010000090.1:0-12324 GCA_035301245.1 Alloiococcus sp.
TCAGCATGTCCATCAGCAGATTCACTCTCTTGTGCGCCGCATGCAACTAATAAACTAACACTTCCTAATAATATAGTATTCTTAATGATTGTACTTTTCATTTTTTACCTCCGTTTTTTAAATCGTAACCATTACGTTTTAAAACATTACTCTTCTTTTTATTGTTTGTCAACCATAAATAATAAAATAATTTCTGTCATAAAAAAGACACCTCTACAACCGTTAGAGATGTCTGATATTTTAAAATATTTTATTTTAAGAAAAAATATTAATATTTAAATTAATGACTTTGAATATCTTGTTTGAGCATTGAATTTGCCAAATCAGCAAATTCTTGAATAGTTAATGTTTCTCCGCGTCTTTTACTGTCAATGCCAGCTTCATCTAGAGCAACTTTTAATTTTTCTTGTGTCTCAGGCTCTTTGCCGTAAGCAATTTTTAAGTTGTTCCAGAGTGTCTTACGTCTCTGAGCAAATGATGAACGTGTCAAAGTAAAGAAATATTTTTCATTAGTAACTTCAGCAGCCGGTTCATGTAAAAGATTTAAACGAATAATGGCTGATTCAACGTTCGGTTGCGGTCTGAAAACGGTTTTTGGAACGATAAATAATGTTTCAGCTTCAGCATAATATTGTACTGCAATCGATAAAGAACCGTAAGCTTTGGTACTTGGTTCTGCTGCAATACGCTCAGCAACTTCCTTTTGGATCATAAAAATCATTTGGTCAACATTGACAGATGATTCTAAGAAATTAATAATAATCGGTGTTGTAATATAGTAAGGTAAATTAGCCATCACTACCACACGTTCTTGATTAATAGTTTGCTCTTCAAAAAAAGCTGATAAATCCACTTCAAGAATATCTTCATTTAGCACAGTGACGTTATCGTAAGGTGATAATGTATCATCTAATACCGGAAGCAAACGTTGATCAATCTCAAATGCATAAACATGCTTTGCTACTTTAGCAATTTGTTCAGTCAGTGCACCAATTCCAGGACCTACTTCAATTACTATGGTGTTTTTATCAACTGAACCCGCTTTAACGATATTATGCAAAATATTGGTGTCAATAATAAAATTTTGGCCTAAACTCTTTTTCGCTTGAATACCGTATTTTTGTTGAATTTCTATCGTACGACTCGGTGTCGCAATATCAATACGGGACATAACCTGTCATCCTTTCCGTGCTATTTTTTAATCTGTTGATTCATTATCTATTTGGTTAAGGGCGGCTTCAACTTCTTTTCTTGTTATATCAAAAGCTTGCAATCGTTTTAGAAGTTGTTTGCCATTCGTGTAGCCAATACGTAAAATCTCCCCTAATTTTTTACGACGAATTGACGCATTATCACTGCCAATCAAATGATTTTTGATTAAAAAAGCTTTTGTAATATCAGTGGATGATTTTAAATGGTTTTTTGACTCTTCATAAACATGATTCAATGCTTCAATAATTGATTTTTTAGAAGCGTGTTCTATCCCTAATGACCCCTTGTGTTTTGGACGTGATTCATCTTGGCTTAAAAAAGCATGCTTCACACCAGGTACTTCACTCGAAATAATTCTTCTTATCTGCTCACCTGCGAAATCTGGATCAGTAAACACAATAACGCCACGTTTTTCTTGAGCATGTTTAATTAAAGCAATTGTCTCTTTATTAATAGCCGATCCATTTGTTTCGATGGTATCTGCACCAACTGCCCACTTAATGCGTTGCGTATCATCGCGACCTTCTACAACAATAATCTCTTTTATTTTATTCATTCAAATCCTCTAATTTAAATAATTGATTAGCATTCTTCGTCGTTATCTTAGCAATCTCATCTACATTCATTCCGCGAACTTTTGCAATCTCTTGTGCAACAAATTGCACATAGCTTGGTTCATTACGTTTGCCACGGTTTGGTTCTGGTGAAAGATACGGTGCATCCGTTTCAATTAACAAACGCTCTAGCGGAACAGCCTGAGCAATCTCTCTTACTTCCGGCGCATTCTTAAACGTAACAACGCCACTGATGGAAATCATTGTTCCTAATTCGACAAAACGTTTTAACCACCGTGTACTAACGCCAAAGCTGTGCATGATCGCTCCTGCTTGAGGTAATCCTTCCTCTTTAAGGATGCGGTAAACATCTTTGGTTGACTCACGGTTATGAATGGCTACCGGTAAGTTAAATTCTTTCGCTAATTTTATCTGACGGCGGAATGCTTCAAACTGTACTTCTTTAGGATCTTCCATCCAGTGATAATCGAGTCCTGTCTCTCCCACTGCAACGATCTGACGACTCGCATAGATTTCTCTTAAATAAGCTTCTACCTCATCATTATATCTTCCAGCTTCTGTCGGGTGCCAGCCTATTGTCGCATATACTTCTTCATATTTATCACTTAATTCTAAAGCTCTTTCAATAGTAGGAAAGTCAAATCCAACCACTGACATGCGTGTCACACCCTGTTGTTGTGCACGCTTAATAACCTCTTCAACATCGTCTTGAAATTGTTTCACATTAATGTGTGTGTGAGTGTCAAAAAACATAACGATCTCCTTTTCTGTTCGCTCTCTATCCTATCAAATTTAAGGATAGAATTAAATATCTAATTGCTTCAAGAAGTTATTTTAAATGCTCTGTTAACTAATCTTTTAAAAGATCAATCATCGATACGACAATCATATTAATAGCCTCTTACTTTTTTAAGCTATCTCTTAACAGTTCATCAGATTAATTTTGATTTTTTGCAACATAAATATTACCCCAGTAAGTTTCAGCTTTTTAATCAGATCAGGAGTTCAAATGACGTTGCATTTGACTCATTAATAGTCATTATCTTTTAATTAATTCAAAAATATTTCCTGTCCAAATAACAAAAGTCATTTTTAAATTTGAGTTTCATAACTTAAGCAAGTTCTTGACTATTCATATGAAAGCTATCGTCAGCAATCATAATGATCCAACGTCTTCTTTGGCTCAACTAGCTTAGCAACAATTGTATAGAAATTGATTATACCATTGAAGCCTTCATATGTAACTGAAAGGTTAAAACTAACCAAAACATAAGAACCCACTATAACTATAAAGGCCCGTGTAAAAATAGCAAAAAGAAATGATCTTTCTAACTGTTTATTGCCTAATTTCTCTTCTTTATTAAAAAAAGCTAGGACAAATTGCCCTAGCTCTAAACATAACTTTACAAGATTTTATTTAAGAAATCTTTTGATCTCTCTTCTTGTGGATTATTAAATAACTCATCTGGACTGTTTTCTTCGACTACATAGCCCCCGTCCATTAATACAACACGGTCAGCCACTTCACTTGCAAAGCCCATCTCATGGGTTACTACAACCATCGTCATCCCTTGTTTAGTTAAGTCTTTCATTACCTTGAGAACCTCACCGACCATCTCTGGATCTAACGCTGAGGTTGGTTCATCAAACAACATAATCTCTGGATCCATTGCCAGTGCTCTTGCAATCGCTACACGTTGTTTTTGACCTCCTGATAGAGAGGCAGGGTAGGCATCGATCTTGTCTGATAAACCAACATCAGCAAGTAATTTCTTAGCTCTCTCATCTGCTTCTGCTTTTGATAGCTTTCCTAACTTAACTGGTGCCAGTGTAATATTTTCTTTCACTGATAAGTGCGGGAAAAGGTTAAAGTGTTGGAACACCATACCGATTGTCTGTCTAATGTTATCGATATCTTTGGCTTCTGAGATTTTTTTCCCATTAACGACAATTGTTCCACCTTGAATTTCTTCTAAACGGTTTAAGCAACGAAGTAATGTCGATTTACCTGACCCTGATGGTCCGATAATACAAACCACTTCGCCCTCTTTAACATCTAGGTTAATTGATTTTAAAACTTCATTATCGCCAAATAATTTTCGTAATTCACGTACTTCAACTTTATTAGTCATTATTTAATCCATCTCCTTTCGAGGTAATTGGAGAGTTTTGCTAAAATCGTAATGAGAATCACGTACATCGCACCAACAATCAGCCACATCGTTCCTGACTGGTAAGTTCTAGCAATGATGATACGACCTGTTTGAGTTAACTCAACTAAACCAATTACAGACAGAATTGAACTGTCTTTCAAGGTCATAATGAACTGGTTAATTAATGATGGAATCATAATTTTCACAGCTTGAGGTAAGATAACATAACGCATTGTCTTCCCTTGAGGCAATCCAAGTGAACGACTCGCTTCTTTTTGACCAACATCAACGGCATTAATACCACCACGAATAATTTCACCAATATAGGCTGCTGCGTTAATACTTAACGTTATAATTCCCGCTTGGAAAGCAGTTAAACTGGTATTTAAGAGTTGTGGAATACCGAAGTATACGAAGAAAGCAAGTACAATCATCGGAATACCACGCATAATATCAATATAAATCAACGCCAGTAAACCAAGCACTTTATTATCGCTTGTACGCATTAACCCTAGTATAATACCGAAGATTAATGCAATCACAATCGCAATGAATGTGACTACAATAGTCGTCCATAATCCGCTAAATAAGTTTCCAGCGTTTTGAGTAAATTGAGCAACAACTCCTGTCGCTACCTGTTGATCTTCAATCGCTGACTCACCAAGGTAACTTTCAATAATTTGATCGTATTCACCTGATGCACGAATATTTTCTAATCCTTGGTTAAACATATCAAGTAACTCTTGGTTCTCACCTTTATGTACAGCGAACCCCATTGATACTTGATCTAAGTCTTCTGTAATAACTTCAAAATCAACTTGCCCAGTGTTAATGGCATAATACATTACAGGTGTATCCTCAATAGCTGCAGCTGAATTCCCTGTCATTACATCGTTGTACATGTTAACTGAATCTTCAAATTCACGGGTTGTAAATCCGTACTCATCTTCCATCTCTCGTGCTAAGGCTGCACCCGTTGTTCCAGTCTTAACCGCAACAACTTCACCTTCTAAATCTTCTAAAGAAGAAAATTCACTCGAAGCATCTACACCATATACAGTACCTGCTTCAAAATAAGAATCTGAGAAGTCAAATACTTCTTCTCGTTCTTCAGTTATACCCATACCTGCAATAACACCATCGAACTGCTTGGCTTCTAAACCTTGTAAAGCCGCATTAAAGCCGATAGGGCTAAGTTCATATTCAAATCCTTGATCTTCTGCAATAGCCTCTAATATAGCTAAGTCTATACCTTCATAGCCATCTTGATCTTCAAAGACAAATGGGGCATATGTAGTATCTGTAGCAATTTGGTAGACCTCATTTGCGTGAGCATCGATATTAGTATGCGAAACACTAAATACCAAACTCAATACAAATGTAAGGGCTACAAACAGAATTTTTTTCATTCTATTTTTCATATTCTCTTCCTCCCTCTCGTAATAGTATATACAAAAAATAATTGCACTGCAATTATAAACACTACATTGTAGTTGTTTTTGATTTTTTTAAACATTCAATTCCACTTATTTATGTTTTTTTAGATTTTAAATATTTTAACCATATAATACCGAATAATGGTTTATATTTGATGTTTACGTTACTAAATATTAGACTGTAATTAAGTGAGATATATTTTTTTAGATTTAAGCGGAGGTTTTATAAGATGACAAATAAAAAAGATCCGACTCAAATGTACTATACTGATGATTTTCCAAAACAAAACCAACCTTATCCACCATTAGAATCAAAAATGACGCCTAAACCTGATTGTGGCGAAGAACATTATGAAGGAACCAATCAACTGGAAGGCAAAAAGATTCTTGTTACTGGAGGAGATTCTGGAATAGGTCGTGCAGCGGTCATTGCCTTTGCGAGAGAAGGTGCTGATGTTGCAGTAAACTATCTTCCTGATGAACAAGAAGATGCTGAACAAGTAAAAGCGTATATTGAAAATGCTGGTCAAAAAGCTGTTTTAATTCCAGGTGATTTAAAAGATGACGAATTCAACAAATCAATGGTTCAAACAGCAGTCGAAGAACTTGGCGGGCTAGATGTTTTAGTGCTGAACGCTGGTGAACAATTCGCTGTTGATGACATTTTAGACCTCGAAATGGAACAAGTTAGAAATACATTCAATGCGAATGTTATCTCCATGTTCCAAACAGTAAAAGAAGCATTACCGCACTTAGAAGCTGGTGCTTCCATTATCACGACAACATCAGTTCAAGCTTATTCGCCGTCACCGCACTTACTAGACTATGCCGCTACAAAATTTGCGATCAACGGATTTACTCGCGGTTTAGCTAAACAATTAGGACCAAAAGGTATTCGTGTAAATTCTGTCGCACCAGGACCTATTTGGACTTCTCTCCAGTTAGCTGGTGGTCAACCTGAAGAAGCTCTTCCAGAATTCGGTCAAGATGTACCTTTAGGACGTGCAGGTCAGCCGGTTGAGCTAGCTCCTGTCTATGTTTTTTTAGCATCAGACAAAGCAAGCTACGTGACTGCACAAACGTATGGCATCACCGGTGGTACAGAACTCGCTTAAACCAACATTAATAGATTTAAAAAAAGAGCTGGGAATTTTCCCAGCTCTTTTCTTATTTATTAGCCTAGTTCTGCACCATTTTGAACTTCAGGTGATACTTCAATTAAGGTTAAGTTACCTTCATCATCTTCAGCAGATAAAATCATGCCTTGACTGATTTCTCCAACCATTTTACGTGGTTTTAAGTTCGCTACAATAGCTACTTTCTTTCCTACTAACTCTTCGTAGTTTGGATAGAATTTACGTATACCTGATAAAATTTGACGGTGTCCATCTTTATCTCCAGCATCTAATCTAAATTTTAATAATTTATTTGATTCTTCAATGGCTTCGACCGCCATAATTTCTGCAACACGCATTTCTACCTTCATAAAGTCATCGAATTTAATTTCATCACGGTTTAAAGTTAAGTCCACTTGCTCTGGATCCCACTCTTTCTCTTCTTCAGCTTCAGTGGTAGTATTTCCACCAGTCATTGCTGCTCTTATTTTTTCAACTTCTTCAAAGTCAAGACGAGGGAAAATTGGTTTCCCTTTTTTAATCACTGAGGTGCCAGACAAGTCTTTTTCAAAACTTAAGTTATCCCACTCACTGTCACCTAATGGTTCTAAACCAAGTTGTTCTAAAATATTTCCTGATGTTTCAAGTAAAACAGGTTGCAGTAAGTTTGCAACAACACGTAAGCTAAGTACGAGATGAACCATAACAGACGCTAACTCGTCTTTTCGTGAATCATCTTTCGCTAATACCCATGGTTCTGTTTCATCGATATATTTGTTCGTTCGTGCAATGAGCTTCCAAACGTCTGATAACGCACTGTTAAATTGCATATGATCCATTTCTGCTTTAAACAATTCAATGGTTTCTTCAGCTAATTCACGTAATGACTCGTCATATTCAGTTACGTTACCCTTATAAGCAGGAATTTGACCATCTAAATATTTGTTGATCATCGCTACTGTTCGATTTAATAAGTTTCCTAAATCATTTGCTAAGTCATAGTTTAGACGGTTGATATAATCTTCCGGTGTGAAAACAAAGTCTCTTCCAAACGGAGCTTCACGCATTAAGTAGTAACGCAAAGGATCTAAGCCATATTCTTCAACTAAGAATTCTGGATAAATCACGTTGCCTTTAGACTTAGACATTTTGCCATCCCGCATTAAAATCCAACCGTGACCATAAATTTGTTTTGGTAGTGGTAAGTCTAAAGCCATTAACATAATTGGCCAGTAAATCGTGTGGAAGCGAACAATTTCTTTACCTACCATGTGAACATCAGCTGGCCAGAATTTTTGGAATAATTCCGGCTGATTTTCAAATCCACCTAAATCTGGATCATATCCTAAGGCGGTGATATAGTTTGTTAATGCATCGATCCATACATAAACAACGTGTTTAGGGTTACCATTAACTTCGACACCCCAGTTGAACGTTGTACGTGTGACAGCTAAATCTTCTAGACCTGGTTTAATAAAGTTATTAATCATTTCATTTTTACGAGATTCTGGGAGAATAAAATATGGGTTATCTTCATAATATTGAAGTAAACGATCAGCATATTTACTCATCTTGAAGAAATAAGACTCTTCACTGACCCACTCCACTTCGTGTCCACTTGGCGCGATTCCGCCTGTTACTTTTCCATTTTCATCTTTAAAGACTTCTTCTAATTGACTCTCAGTAAAGTATTCTTCATCGGATACCGAATACCACCCAGCATATTCACCTAAATAGATATCGCCTTTTTCAACTAATTTATCAAAAATCTTCGCTACAACTGTTTGGTGGTAATCATCGGTTGTACGAATAAATTTATCATTCGAAATGCGCAGTGTTTTCCATAATGATTGAATGCTTTCTGCCATTTCATCCACATATTCTTGTGGTGTTTGGTTATTCTCTTCGGCTTTTTGTTCAATTTTTTGGCCGTGTTCATCTGTTCCAGTTAGGAAAAAGGTGTCATAACCTTGTAGCTTTTTGTAACGAGATACTACATCACATGCAATCGTGGTGTAAGAGCTCCCGATATGTAATTTCCCGCTTGGATAATAGATGGGTGTTGTGATATAAAAGTTTTTTTCAGCTGACAAATGAGTCGCCTCCCTATTGATTTTTAGAGTTAAAGATTATAACTCTCCATTTAAACAGTTTAACATAATTAATAGCTTTAATGTAGGACATATTTACTTACATAGTAGCTATTGTTCGATATTATCATCTATTTAAAAACAGTACTGTCTTTTCAGTACTGCATATCATTTTACTTATTCTTCAATTAACTTTGATCGTGAAGTAAACTTATTATTTATTTTGCTACTTCACTGCAACTTGTGGAATTAATTCAAGTTCAACAAGCGCTCGGTATATGCCGTCTTTATTAACCGGTGCAGTGACTTTATCAGCAACTTGCTTTGTATCGGCCATAGCATTTCCCATGGCAATTCCTGTTTTAACATACTTTAGCATCTCTAAATCATTTAAATGATCACCGAAGGCAATGGATTGATCAACGGTTGTTCCCAAATAATCCAAGACTTGTTTCACACCAGTTGCTTTTGAAACGTGGTGATTAATTACATCAAATAAATAAGCATTACTCTTAGTAAAACGAAGCATCGGGAACTGCGCGGCATACTTTTCTTCATTAAAGAAAGAGGTTTGTAAAATAGCTTGGTAAATATTCTTGTCAGTATATGCAACGGGATCTGGATGAATTTTCATTGAGCGTTTTAAATAAGACTGCTGCAGTCGAGAAGGCACGAATTTTCTTAATTGTTTTAACACTTTGTATCTTGAGCTGTGAGGATTAATTGTTTTACCAGCAAATATCTCTTCACTACCACAAAAAATATAACCGTCATCTTGTTCTTTAGTAAAGTTAGAAAATTGATGTAGGGTATCTCTATCAATTGGATTATCATAGATAACCTCACCGTCCATAACCACATATTGACCGTTCATTGAAATGTAGTCATAAATTGCTAACTCTTGTGAAATTTTATGTATCATGGCTGGTGCACGTCCAGTAGACAACACTGGAGTAATATTTTCTTTTTTCAAAGATTCAATCGCCCGTTTAGTGCTTTCAGGTATGCGTCCGTTTTTCATAACTAATGTGCCGTCAATATCAAAGAAGACTACTTTCCTCATTCAAATCACATCCTTTATGTATTCTCCTAAATCGTACCATAATTTATTTAGAATTGAGTTAATTCATTGTATAGAACACTTAAAATATCGCATCAGCTACAGCTTGACAGAGTAATTGAATCTAGCATATACTTAGTAAGAATACATCTATATTGAAGACGAAGTAATTAAGACATCCCTATTATAGAGACACAATGGTGGTGAGAATTGTGATACATGGCTTAATGAATTACATCTTTTAGAAATTTATAGACGTGAACGAGCGATAATCGTAAAGTGTAAGGTAAATAACCTTAAATGTGGGTGGTACCACGGCTAATGTCGTCCCTAGTCAAGTGTCTGATGCTTGATAAGGGCTTTTTTTATACTTAAAAACAAAAATCTAACGGAGGAGTAAGATTAAATGAATATTATTGAAGAATTAAAATGGCGTGGTGCCATTAATCAGCAAACGGATGAAGAAGGTCTACAAGACCTTGTAGAAGAAAAAGCAGTTTCTCTATACTGTGGTGTGGATCCAACCGGTGACAGTATGCATATTGGTCACTTAATTCCATTTATTATCCTTAAGAGATTCCAGATGGCAGGGCACAAACCGGTTGTTTTAATTGGTGGTGGCACTGGTTCTATCGGTGACCCAAGTGGACGTAACTCAGAGCGTCAACTGCAAACAATCGAACAGGTTCAACATAACGTTAATAAATTGAGTAATCAGATGAGAAAGTTATTCAAAGCCGGCGAAGAAGAATCAGGTATTCGACTAGCGAATAATGCCGATTGGTTAAGACCATTATCATTCCTAGACTTCTTACGTGATTACGGAAAAGAGTTCAACATTAACACTATGTTAGCCAAAGATATTGTATCAAGTCGTTTAGAAACTGGTATCTCTTTTGCAGAATTTAGCTATCAAATCATCCAATCCATTGATTTTTTACACTTATTTAAAGAGATGGACGTCCAACTGCAAATTGGAGGATCTGACCAATGGGGAAATATTACGGCTGGACTTGATTTAATCCGTAAAAAAGAAGGTCCAGAAGCGAAAGCATTTGGCTTAACTATTCCTTTATTATTAAAATCTGATGGAACGAAATTTGGAAAAACAGCTGGTGGCGCAGTATGGTTAGATCCTGAAAAAACAAGCCCATATGAGTTCTACCAATTCTGGTTAAACCAGCGTGATGAAGATGTGATTAAATACTTAAAATACTTTACTTTCTTTACTGAAAAAGAAATTGATGAGTTAGAAGTAAGTTTGAAGGAAGAACCTCACTTGCGTAAAGCACAAAAAGCTTTAGCTGAAGATATGACTCGCTTTGTTCATGGTGAAGCAGCTTTAGAAGAAGCATTAAATATCACGGAAGCTCTATTCTCAGGCGACATCGGTTCATTATCGGCAGATATTGTTGAAGAAACATTTAAAGATGTCCCTTCATCAAACGTTTCTCGCGGAGAACATGATATTGTTGAGTTTTTAGTTGATATGACGAACATCGTTCAATCACGTCGTCAAGCAAGAGAATTTATCAATAATGGTGCCATTTATATTAAAGGTGAACGCATCCAAGATGTTGATTACACCATTTCCGAAAAAGATACATTTGACGGACGCTTTATTATCGTTCGACGAGGCAAGAAAAAATACTTCTTCGTTAATGTAGAAGATAAATAAAAATAGATGATAAACCGATTGTAAATTGTAATTTTATTTTGCATTAAATTTAAGAGGTGCTTTGCACTAATAAAATAAAAAAGACTATTTCTGGGGAAAATAGTCTTTTTTCCATGTTTGTTATTGAAAGTTTACTTATAATAAATAGTAGTTTTTAATTGCTCGGAAACCGCCATCTGTAGCGATCTGGTAAAAGAAAGATTCATAAAAAAGACGCAATTGATAGTTTCGAGCATTGGAACCATTGACGACACGCAAGCGAACCCATTCCTGTCCTACTTCGATATAGGGACGAATCGTCCCATTTACCAATGATATAACTGCGTATATCTTATCGCCTTCATTTTGAGAATTCTGAACAGCAAAGATAGCCATCGGACTAAAAGAAACGGCCACCAACAGAAAAATAATGATAATATCAAAGGGCTTCATCATTTTTAACAAATTTTTAATGGCAATCCCCCCTTTTCTTTTTTAGTTTTTAGCGCTTTTTTAATCACTGAAGATGTTTTTTTCTTATTAAATATTCTTCTTCTGTTATATTGCCTCTAGCAAACTCTTTCTGAAGTATTTCCAACGGGGTTTCGTGATAATCTGAATAAGTAAAGCTAGACAGCCATCGACCAATCAAATAGACAGCCAGAATAGCTAACCCTATCCAAAATAGCCCTTCTAATAGAAATGAACCTATTCCAAGTTGATTCAACCAATTAAAACAATGACTCAACCGTTATTTCCTCCTTGATAATAAAGACTTATACGTGGACTGTTTATTTTTTAGACAGTATTAAGCCTTCCGAATAATAAGGTTTTGTAGGATAGGCTCTCCGACGATAAATCCAGAGCACGATTGCGCTAATAAATAGCACGAGTGATAGCACTTGGGAAGCTCGCATAATATCCCCAATCCACAAACTATCGGTGCGCATGCCTTCTATAAAAAAACGTCCAAATGAATACCAGATGACATAACTAAGAGCAACTTCTCCTCGACGTAATAGGCCT
>DATGUS010000091.1:0-4247 GCA_035301245.1 Alloiococcus sp.
GTACCACTTCATTTGCTATTTTTGTCGAATCTATTAACAAATCACTCTTAGCACTAGAACAATATTGTTCTGTGCTTTTTTTATAAGGTGGTGTTATCTATGTTTCATCATATGAGTAAAAGTCGTTGTTTAAAATAGAAAGGAGTATGATCCAAATGTATCTACGTGACTAACTACACGGAAAAAAAGTATCTGAAACATATATGAATACAAATGTAATTTACTACTCTGATAATAATTTCTTATAACATCTATCATATTATTGATTGAAATTAGAATAAGTCTAATGTACCATTAATGTAACTTTATAAAATATGGAGGAAATTATTTAATGAAAAATCCAATGGATAAAAATGGTTTAGGTAAGTATGAAGAAAGTCGTAACCAACGCGTAGGAGAAAATCCAAAGTTGCATAATGCGTCAGGTATTCCAGTTGTAAGCAATCATAACTCAATGACTGCAGGAGTACGGGGCGCGGGCGTTTTAACAGATCATTGGCTACTTGAAAAACATGCGCACTTTAATCGTGAAGTGATTCCTGAACGTCGTATGCACGCTAAAGGATCCGGTGCGTATGGTACATTTACTGTGACAAATGATATTACAAAATACACAAAAGCTAAAATTTTCTCAGAAGTAGGAAAAAAAACAGAAATATTCCAACGTTTCTCTACAGTTGCCGGAGAACGTGGAGCGGCAGATGCTGAGCGTGATATCCGTGGATTCGCACTTAAATTCTATACTGAAGATGGTAACTGGGACTTAGCAGGTAATAACACACCAGTATTCTTCATTCGTGATCCTAAACATTTCATTGAATTAAACCGTGCTGTTAAGCGTGATCCTCGTACAAACTTAAGATCACCAAACAACAACTGGGACTTCTGGACGTCACTTCCCGAATCATTACACCAAGTAACCATTACAATGAGTGATCGTGGTATACCATCATCATACCGTCACCAACATGGTTTTAGTTCACACGCATATAGTTTAATTAATGAAGACAATGAACGCGTATGGGTTAAATTCCACTTCCGTTCACAACAGGGTATTCAGAACCTAACTGATCAAGAAGCAGAAACAGTGGTTGGTATTACTCGTGAGTCACACCAAGAAGACTTATATAACGCAATTGAGCAAGGTGAGTATCCTAAATGGAAGATGTATATTCAAGTGATGACTGAAGAAGAAGCAGAAAACTTGGACTACAACCCATTCGACTTAACAAAAGTTTGGTACAAGAAAGATTTCCCATTAATTGAGGTTGGGGAATATGAATTGAACCGTAATCCTGAGAACTACTTTGCTGAAGTGGAACAGGCAGCCTTCTCTCCAGCTAATCAAGTTCCAGGTATCGGTATTTCACCAGACCGTATGTTAATGACTCGTGTCTTTGCTTACGGGGATGCAGCACGTTATCGTTTAGGTGTTAATCACCATCAAATTCCTGTAAATCAGCCAAAAGCGGTTCAACAATTACACATGCAACATCGTGATGGTCAAGGTCGTGTTGATGGTAATGGCGGTAGTGAAAATAATATCGGTGTAAACTCATATGGGAACTGGCAAGATCACCCAGAACACACTGAACCACCATTCCCCGGTGGAGATGTGTATAACTATGATTTCCGTGAAGACGATAGTGACTACTACACTCAACCAGGCATTTTATTTAACAACATGACTAAAGAACAACAACTTGTATTGTTTGAAAATACTGCACGTAATATGAGCGACTCTACATTACAAATTAAGCATCGTCATATCCGTCACTGCTACTTTGCAGATCCTGCTTACGGTGAAGGTGTAGCGAAAGCTTTAGGCATCAACATTGAAAATGTTAACTTAGAAAGAATGCCTGAAGATTCTCAAGAAGCATTAGAGAAATCAAATGCGAGGGATTTTGAGAAGCTAAATGTTCCAACAGAACCAGCAAATCCAAAATCAGCGACTGATCTTCCACCAGAAGGACGCGATACAAACTATGAAGACATTAAATCGGTTATCGATGCAGAAGATGATCCGTACTTCTTATAATTAATCGTTTATTGAGTAATATATTAAATTTAAAGCCTCTGCTTTGAAGCGGAGGCTTTTTTATACCTAAACTGTTTGTTCAATATTTATCTGAATTACTGTAAAAAAAATGAACTTAAAAATAATAATAGATAAATAATTTAACCGTTCTTCAATTATCCTTCAGTAATCATACTTTTAAAAATTTAAAAACCCTGCTATAATAGATTAAGGTCAATAATAGTCAAAAATATTAAAAGGATAGGAGGGAACGATTATTTAATGATGATTCTGTTCGCTTTACTTAAATAAACCGAACGCATTATTAAGTAATTGGTTATAGATATGGGATTTCAAAATATGTCTGATATTATAGAAGCTTATTTAAAACATGCTTTAAGTGACCGAGAGCATGTCGAAATACGTCGTAGTGAGATTGCCAATCGTTTTGATTGTGTTCCCTCACAAATAAATTATGTGATTAAAACTCGTTTTACTGTTCAACAAGGATATGTTGTTGAAAGCAAACGTGGGGGTGGCGGTTATATCCGAATATCTAAAGTGAAAATTTTAGATGAATCAGATATGATTGGTGAAATGATTAAAGTTATTGGCGAAACCATAAATCAAAAGAACGCTGATTCAGTTGTTAAAAAACTATTTAAAGAAGAAGTGCTCAGTCGTCGTGAAGCTAAATTAATTCTTGTAGCGATGGACCAAACCTTATATACCGGAGATAAAACCGTCGATGAGTTACTTCGTGCAAATATTTTAAAGAACATGCTTAATGCCTTACGTTATGAGAAACATAGCCATTGAGTTGTGAGAGAGGAGAATAGTAGATGAATGAATTATTTTCTGAAAGAGCCAAGGCTGCCTTAATGATTGCCCAAAATGAAGCGAAAGCTTATCGTCATCATTCAATTGGTTCGGAGCATTTATTATTAGGATTAATTGAAGAACAAGAAGGTATTGCGGGTAAAGTATTACGAGAATTATCTTTAACACCTCAAGAAGTTCGTGATGAATTAGAACAGTTTATTACCTTAGGTGAGGGCAAAAAGTTACCAACTAAAGCCATATTACCGTATTCATATAAAGCAAGAAAAGTGATTCAATATGCAGCAGATGAAGCTCGCAAGTTCCATCAAACAGTTGTTGGAACTGAGCACATCTTACTGGGATTGCTTAGAGATGAAACATTACTGTCTTCTAAATTATTAGAGAATTTGAATGTCAATTTATCATCTGTTAGACAGTTAGTGCTTAAAAAATTAGGTATCTCAGAACCAAGGTCTAACGGACAAAAAATGAATGCCGGAAGAAGACCGAAGCAACCTGGTGCTGCAAATGCCAAAAAAATCCCAGAAGGCACACCAACCCTAGACTCTTTAGCACGCGATTTAACAAAAATGGCAGCACAAGGAGAGTTGGACCCAATTGTTGGTCGCGATTTAGAGATTAGACGAATCACTCAAATCTTAAGTCGTCGTACAAAGAATAACCCCGTACTCGTGGGTGAAGCAGGTGTTGGAAAAACAGCGATTGTTGAAGGATTGGCGCAGAAAATTGTTAAAAACCAAGTGCCACCGATTTTACAGAACAAGCGTTTAATGACCCTAGATATGGGTTCATTAGTAGCTGGTACTAAGTATCGTGGTGAATTTGAAGATCGTATGAAACGTATTATTAATGAAATTTACCATGACAAAAATGTTATTTTATTCATTGATGAATTGCACACCTTAATTGGTGCTGGAAGTGCGGAAGGCGCAATAGATGCATCAAACTTAATTAAGCCAGCACTAGCTCGTGGTGAGTTGCAAACTATTGGTGCGACGACTTTAGATGAGTACCAAAAACATATCGAAAAAGATCCAGCATTAGAACGACGTTTTGCTTCTGTACGAGTAAAACAACCGAATGATGAAGATACTTTAGAAATTCTAAAAGGATTAAATAGTCGTTATGAAGATCACCACGGTGTAACTATTTCGGAAGAAGCACAAGAACAAGCTGTAAAATTATCCATGCGTTATATCACTGATCGTCAGTTGCCAGACAAAGCCATTGATTTAATTGATGAAGCAGCAGCGAAAGTTCAGATTGATCAATCCACTAATGAAACGTCACTTACTGAAGCTAGTGAAAAGCTAAAAGAGTTGTATAAGCAAAAAGATGAATTAATACAAAATCAACAATTTGAAGAAGCAGCTAAAATTCGTAA
>DATGUS010000092.1:0-3905 GCA_035301245.1 Alloiococcus sp.
TCTAATTTGTGGTTCAATACTCATAAATTTTGATAATTTTTTTGCATTATCTGTATTAAGATTTCCAACAATTGTCATAGCATCAAAACTTGATTTTGGATAGTTTTGTACCGGAATTTGTGCACCTAACCGGCTATTAGATCATGTCTTTTTTATTAACATAATAGGTCTTTATCAGAACTACACAAACATTTTCTGTAAAAAGCCTTGTTTACGTAATTTTAACTCATCAATTTTTTGAGTTTGCTTATCAATTAATATATCTACTTTATTTAAAAACCCGCTAATTTTCTGTTGTTCCTCATATATTGGAACGTTTAATAATAGTTTTTCAAAAACTGCTTTATTTACAATTTGAGTAGCAGTTTTACCTGCTATACTTTTCATTAATTTGGATACATCTTCAAAAGCATAATATAAGTAATCAACATCATAATTATCATTAGGTATAACTGCGTTAATCTGTTGATTACAGGAACCTTCTATTCTTAAAATTGCATTTTTTCCTATACTAGCTATACAAGTAATTAATAAAGTGTTCTTAGGTAATTGTCTAGCCTTGCTAAATCCTTTTTGGCTTAATTGATAGCCTGAAGTATAAATATTTTTTTTGTTAGAAATATCAGTTGGTGTTACCCAAACATACTGATTTGAGTTCCAATAGTCATTATCTTTTTTGCTTGGAGTATTCCCCGTAACTACTTTACCAATATCCGAAATTAATTTGTCTTCCCACTCTGGATAATCATTACCATTCTCATCTTTAAAGCGAAGTTCTTGTGAGAAAATTTTTTGCATATATCCCTTTTTCTGCTCTTCTAACTTCTCTAATTTTTGTTCCTCTAATTCAATTTGGCGGTCAAGTTTGCTGAAGAAAGAACCTATTTTTTCTTGTTCTTTTAATATTGGAATATTAAACCTTATATTTTCTACTAAGTTCCAATCGGCACGTGGCATTTTTGAACCGGCTGATTTATTAGCAATTTGTGAAAATTTATTAGTTTGAATAAAGTTATAAATAAATTCATTTATTAACTTCAAATCACTTTTGGTATTTAAAACCCAGATTTCTGAAGAACAAACTCCATTAAAGTTTGTAAAATAATATTTATTTAGATATGGTCGTAATTTACTGTATAATACTTGATTCTTATTAAATTTGTGCTTTTGACTGCTAAAATGATTTGAATTATACTTATGAATTAATCTACCTGTATTGGATTCTATACTATCTAATTCAATATCTATTAATTGCTCATTATTTTTAGGTAGATACTTATCACTTTTATTAGTAACTAACTCACCAAATAAGTTGATTTTCCACTCACCTTCAAAGTTAGGAAATCTCAACTCAGGTACATTTTTTACTTCATTAGTCATGCTTTAACACTCCTAATTCTTTGAGATAATTATTAATTTCTTGTTCTACTTCGACGATTTCATCATCAATTTGATTTAAGTCTTTTTGAACTTGTTCTAAATCAATTGGTTCTTCTTCTTCAAATGTATCGACATAACGTGGAATGTTTAGGTTGTAATCATTATCTTCAATTTCTTGTAGTGTCGCTGTGTAACTATATTTGTCTAGGGTTTCTCTGTTTCGATACGTTTCAACAATTTGATTGACATCTTCATCAGATAAGTGGTTTTGATTTTTCCCTTTTTCAAAAGATTGAGACGCATCGATAAATAACACATTATCATCGGATTCACGACATTTTTTAAAGACTAAAATACTTGTTGGGATACCTGTCCCAAAGAATAAATTAGATGGTAAACCAATGACTGCGTCAAGATAGTTTTTCTCTTCAATCAAATAACGACGAATTGTACCTTCGGCAGCCCCGCGGAATAAAACACCATGCGGTAATACAACGGCCATTGTGCCATTTTCATCCAAATGATAGATCATATGTTGGATAAAGGCGAAATCAGCTTTCGATTTAGGCGGTAACTTCCCATAATTACTGAAACGTTCATCATCTAAGAATTTAGGATCAGCACTCCACTTCGCGCTATAAGGCGGATTGGCTACTACGGCTTCAAAACGCTCATCTGACACAGCTGGGTCTTCAATCGTATCGCCATTATCAATTTTGAAGTTTGAATAGTTGATGTCATGTAACAACATATTCATACGAGCTAAGTTGTAAGTGGTACTATTATATTCTTGACCATAATAATGACGAACATGAGCTTCCCGACCGACACGTAGTAAAAGCGAACCTGAGCCACACGTTGGGTCATAAACACTTTTAATATCGGTTTTACCTGTGGTAACGATTTTCGCTAAAATCGATGACACTTGTTGTGGCGTATAGAATTCGCCTGCTTTTTTACCGGCGCTTGCCGCAAATTGGCCAATAAGATATTCGTAAGCATCACCTAACATATCAATCTCTAAATCACTTTGAACAAAAGGTAATTCAGATAACTGCATCATCACTTTACCGATAAGTTTGGTACGTGCTGCATTGGAATTACCTAAACGTGTCGAATTTAAATCCATATCATCGAATAAATGATTGAATTCTTCTTCACTGTCATGCCCTCGTGTAGAGTTTTCAATATTTTTAATCGCATTACTTAAGTCTTCAATTTCAAAGGTTTGCTGTTCAATTTTACGAATCAGGTGACTAAATAAATGATGAGGTTCAATGACATAACCAATACGTTCAATAAGTTCTTTTTCTAACACCGGACGAAGTGACTCATCAGCCATCGCATCTTCGTAAGTTATATTATCTTCTGACAGTAATTCAGCTGCTTGCGCTTCCGTATTTTCACTTAAAAAGCGATAGAAAATCATCCCTAGGATATAGTTTTTAAATTCACTGGCATCCATATTCCCACGTAAACTATTGGCAATAGACCATAGATTTTTTTGTAATTCAGCTTGTTGCTGACGTTGTTTTTCTGTAACTGACATTTATTGTTCCTCCTTGAATAAACTTGCTGATAAAAATTGCTGCATTAATTGGTCTTTTTGTTGTTCGAGTAATGCTAATTGGCGTCTTTTAACACCGATTTGGCCAATCAGCTGCTGTTTTTGCATTGTGGGCACTGTAATATGTAGATCTTTGAGTTGGCTGTGGGTTATTTTCTTAATTTGGGTACCCCCTTGCATATACTGTTGTAATTGAACACGTGCTTCATGGGCCATTTGAAACCAATAAGCTAAAAATCGGGGGTCTAATTCATTTGAAACCATATCAATACGCGTATAATTATACGGTAAGATGGCCCCGTGATGTACTGAACTTACCATCGCACAAGCCCCTGACATCATGTTAAAGACAAGATCACCTGTCTGGACATACGTCGCACGACTTGTATCTTGAAGGACAATGGTTTTAGGTTCGTGATGTGTTTTTAAACGTTGACCTAAGTCATATTCAAGCATGGTTTGATCATAAATTGGATAGATTTGACCTTGGTCTGTATCAACTGTTTCAAGCCGTTGGATTAAGGTACCACTTTGATAAGCGACATAGTCTTTTAACATCCCAGCACTCCTTGTAGTTTTTATTTACTGCATTAAATATATCAGTTCCAAATCAATAAATCAAGTGTAGTTTTAAAAAACTACACTTGATTATTATTCGATCGTACTATATTTTTGGACAAGCTTATGAACAAAGCTTTTAACCTCATTTATTTTTTTATGACGTGTTAAAAGGCCTCCCTTAACCCCCATTTCAACAGATTGACTATCAAGTTGCCCACTGAACTCGTATTCACTGACTAATTGTTCGAGTAAATCCATGGGATAAGCTTGGTTGTCAGAGAAATTTTGAATCTCCGTCTCTTTGGCTTCTGATTCATATTGATAATAAGCATCGTCAACCGAGTCGCCTTCGTTTAATTGAGGAATCACTTCATCTAAGAATTGACGAATTAAATCA
>DATGUS010000093.1:0-7699 GCA_035301245.1 Alloiococcus sp.
TGATCGCTTCTGAGAACTTTGTATCGAAAGAAGTATTAGAAGCTCAGGGTAGTATTTTAACAAACAAATATGCGGAAGGATATCCTGGTAAACGTTACTACGGTGGATGTGAATTCGTAGATATTATTGAACAACTAGCCATCGACCGTGTTAAAGAATTATTCGGGGCCGAGTACGCAAACGTACAACCACACTCAGGCTCTCAAGCGAATAATGCAGTTTTCCAAGCATTATTAAAACCAGGTGACACCTATTTAGGAATGGACTTATCACACGGTGGGCACTTAACACACGGATCTCCAGTTAACTTTAGTGGTAAATTATATAACGTTGTTCCTTATGGTGTAGATAAAGAAACAGAAAGAATCGATTATGACCGTATTCGTGAATTAGCGTTAGAACACAAACCAAAAATGATTATTGCTGGTTACAGTGCTTATCCAAGAGAATTAGACTTCGAAAAATTCAGAGAAATTGCTGATGAAGTAGATGCTTATCTAATGGTGGATATGGCTCACTTTGCTGGACTTGTTGCAGCAGGCGAGTATCCAAATCCAGTACCCTATGCTGATGTTGTGACATCAACAACTCACAAAACATTACGTGGACCTCGTGGCGGTTTGATTTTAGGTAAAGCGAAATATAAGAAAAAATTAAACAGTGCGATATTCCCAGGTAGTCAAGGTGGTCCTTTAGAGCACGTTATCGCAGGTAAAGCTGTTGCATTCTTAGAAGACTTACAACCAGAATTCAAAGAATATGCAAAACAAATTAAGAAAAATGCGAAAGCAATGGCAGAAGTTTTCTTAGCTCATGACAAAGCTCGTCTAGTTAGTGGAGGCACAGATAACCACTTACTACTAATTGATGTAACTGGTTTTGGTATTACTGGTAAAGAAGCTGAAGAGTTACTTGATGAAGTGAAAATTACAACAAATAAAAACACAATCCCATTCGAAACAGAGTCACCTTTTGTGACAAGTGGTATTCGAATTGGTACACCAGCAATCACTACACGTGGTTTCAAAGGAGAAGAGTCTCGTGAAGTAGCTGAATTAATTATAAAAACATTAGAATCTAAAGGAGACGAAAAAGTTCTTGAGGAAGTACGCCAAGCCGTATCTAATTTAACAACTCGTATTCCATTATACAAATAAAAAGGATAGATGGTATGAAATCAATTAAAGTAAAAGATGAAGCAGCAACCTATGAATTAGCAAATCAAATTGCCAAAATTGTAGAACCAGGAATGGTTATACTATTGGAAGGTGATTTAGGTGCTGGGAAGACCACTTTTACTAAAGGTCTTGCACAAGGGCTCGGTATTACTAGGGTAATTAAAAGTCCAACCTATACAATTATTCGTGAATATCCTAAAGGTAGATTACCACTGTATCACATGGATTTATATCGACTTTCCGAGGATGAGGCGGGACTGTTAGGCTTGGAAGAATACTTTGAAGGAGAAGGGCTCTGTGTAGTTGAATGGCCATCGGTAGCTAATGAGCTCATGCCAAAAGAATTTCTGAGAATTAAAATCATTTCTAATTTAAAAACTGAACAAGAGCGGCTTTTTCAGTTTAAGGTAAAAGGGGAACAATATGAGGAATTATTAACCAATATAAACTAACCTGTTTACTATGATATTTTGTTAAAACACCTTATGCTATAATAGGGTGTTTTAATTTTTTAAACTTCATAAATTTATGAAGGAGATTATTATGAATTTTTTTGCACTAATTATAGGAATCATATTGTTAGTTTATGTAACAATTGATATAATTTGGACCGTTTTATGGATAGATGGAGGTGCTGCTCCTTTAACTAATATCTTTGCAATGACAATTTGGAAACTATTTAAGAAACAAAGAACATTTAAATTTGTATATCAAATAACAGGCTCTGTTATATTAATTTCTACACTTATCATTTGGATAATGCTTGCTTGGGTAAGTTGGTATCTTGTTTTAGACGCGTTTGTAGATCCAATAATTAATACTATAAATAATAGAACTCTAAATTCATTAGATACATTTTATTTTGTAGGAACGTCCTTATTTACTTTTGGAAACGGAGGGTTTGCTCCCAGAGAAGGAGTAGTGCAACTTTTGTCAACATTCATTTCAGCTTACGGAATGATAATTTTATCATTAGGCATATCTTATGTCATTAACGCCATGAGTGGAGTGGTTAAAAATAGGAAATATGCTGCTGATATCACTACTATGGGTTCTACAATAGACGAGTTTATACTAACGTTGTATGACCAGGACGGTTTTTCTGATTATTCCTCATACTTAAATAGTTTATCATCAGGATTAAATGAAATGGCGAGCATGTATAAAGCTTACCCACTGATTTGTTTTTATCAAAGTTATGATATTAGAAAGTCACTGGCTTATTCTATCTCAATGTTAATTGACAGTTTAATAATAATTCAGTCTGATATAACAAATGATATGGATACTCATGATTTATATATCAAGCAAACGCTAAATGCTTCTAATGAATACTGCGAGGTAGTTTTAAAGACGATGAAAATCAAAGAAGATATTAAAGAAATACAAGCCTTAAATGTTGAAGAATTATTAAATTCAGATCTTCCTATTAATTCTAATAATATTAATACCGTTATTGAAGCATTCAATCAATATGAAACGCTTCGAAGTAAGGCATATACAATTAGAAATTATATTTCAGCACATTAATGAATGGGTATAAAATGAGCATTATATAATTAAAATGGATCATAAAATTTATTTATAGTTTAAATATTAAGAGTGTTAAATATAAAAGTAATTAATGCCTATTAACATTTATGAATGAAATAATATATAGATAATCTAAAGAATAACGATGAAAAATTCTGATATAATGAGGGCATGGCGCTTGAAATAGTGAATATAGTCACACCAATGAAATGCAAGTAAAAATTACAATTACAAATTAACTATATAATTATAAATAGACATACTAATATACAAAAAATACCCTCAAAATGGAGACATGATCCACTTTGAGGGTTACTTTTTTAATATGAAGATTGTCAGTTACGTCTGAATGTATTATCTGTTAAAAACAACCTTTTTTAGTTCCATAATAATAGTTGTGGCTAGTGCTAAACCAGCTGCAATGGCCCATTGTTTTAGACCAAATTCAACAGGAATACTGAATAACTCTCTTGTAAATGGTAGCAGTGTTATTCCATATAATCCCATACAAACAACAAATGCTAAAACAACAAATTTATTCTTAAAGAACCCTTGTTCAACAGATGTCTTCATAGTTGAACGAGCTGGGAAGACTTGCAGAGAACGAGCTAATATCAATGTCGTAAAGGCCATGGCAACACTCATTTCAGCGGAATAACTTAGACCGATGTATTGTGAAATCACAACGGCGATCGCAATGGTAATTCCTCTAAACAAGACGTTTTTTAATGTTCCACCAGCGAAGATACCTTCATTCGGATCACGTGGTTCTTCTTTCATCACATGGGCTTCACTTGGCTCTAAACCTAACGCAATGGCAGGTAAAGCATCGTTTACCAAGTTAATGAAAAGGAGCTGTAAAGCTGTAAATGGACTAACCCAGTTCATGATCAGCGCGACAATAATCGCTAAAACAGCACCTAAGTTACCAGAAAAGAGGTAAGAGATTGATTTTTTAATGTTATTGTATACATTACGTCCAACTTCAACGGCATTGACAATGGTTACGAAATTATCGTCGGTTAAAACCATTGCTGATGCATCTTTTGCAACATCTGTACCTGAACCCATTGCTACACCAATATCGGCTTGTTTCAAAGCAGGAGCATCGTTAACACCGTCACCAGTCATCGCCGTTACTTGGTCTTTGGATTGCCAAGCTTTGACAATACGAATCTTGTTCTCTGGTGTAACACGAGCGTAAACAGAAACTTTTTCAAGGATTTCTAGTAATTCATCATCACTTAATTTATCTAATTCGCTACCAGTTAATGCAATATCATCTTCATCAAAGAAGTTCAATGATTCAGCTATTGCTTGAGCAGTTGTTTTGTGGTCACCTGTAATCATTACTGTACGAATACCGGCATGACGTGCATGTTCGATAGCATCGTAGACTTCTTGACGAGGAGGGTCAATCATTGCCATCAACCCAACAAGCACTAAGTCATTTTCATCTTCTAAGGTTAAGTCATCTTTATCGACTTGTTTATAAGCAAACGCTAGGACACGTTTTGCTTCTTTTGAATAAGCTTCATTTTGTTTTACAAATTGGTCACGAATATCTTCTGTAAACTCTTGCACTTCACCGTCAATTAATACTTTTGAAGCACGGTTGAAGATAACGTCCGGCCCACCTTTGGTTAACATATAATTTTTCCCATCAAATTCATGTAATGTTGACATGAGTTTACGGTCTGAATCAAAAGGTAATTCAGCTATACGAGGGTTAGCATCACGGATTTCTTCATAAGGTTTACCAAGATCATTGGTATACATAATGAACGCTGCTTCAGTAGGGTCGCCAGCAACATTTCCTTTTTCATCGATATATGAATCGTTTGACAGAACTGCGATATTCATCATTAAGACTTCATGGTCATTCCACTCATCCGGTGTTTTATCCTGATAAGCATATTCTTGGTTTGGAATATACGCGTCTACAACGGTCATTTTATTTTGTGTTAACGTTCCAGTTTTATCCGTACAAATAATAGATGTTGATCCTAATGTTTCAACAGCTGGAAGACGGCGAATAATCGCATGTTTCTTAGCCATTTTGTTTGTTCCGGTTGATAGCACAATGGTAATAATTGACTGCAAAGCTTCAGGAATGGCTGCTACAGCAACTGCTACAGCAAACATAAAGGCATTGATCAAGTCAATCGTTAAGTTATTTGTACCTTCTGTATAAATACGGAAAGCAGATAATGCGAATATAAAGATTGATAATGCTAATATTCCCCAACCTAACTTCACACTGAAGTCAGCAATTTTACGTTGAAGAGGTGTTTCATTCGTCTCAGCTGATTGGATTAAGTTAGCTACTTTACCAATTTCTGTGTCATTACCTGTTCCAGTTACAATATATGAACCTCGTCCATTAGTGACTAACGTACTACTAAAGACCATATTCGTACGGTCACCTAATGCAACTTCTTCATTGAGTTCCGTAACTTCTTTTTCAGCTGGTACTGATTCTCCAGTTAACGCTCCTTCATCAACTTGTAGACTATTTGCATCGATTAAACGACCATCAGCTGGAATAAAGTCCCCAACTTCTAATGTTACTAAGTCACCTGGCACGACTTCGTTTGCTTCAATTGAACGCTGTTTACCATCACGTATAACGTTAGCTGTCGGTGATGACATATTTCTTAATGACTCTAATGATTCAGCGGCTTTTTTCTCTTGAATAACCGTAATGACCGCACTGAGAATTACAATGGCTAAAATAACAGTAGATTCAAACACTTCACCAAGAGCAATTTGAATGATTGCTACAATCAGAAGAATAATAACCATAGGGTCCTTAAAGTTTTCAAAAAACATTTTTAAGGTAGATTTTTGTTCTTCTTGATTCAATTCGTTCAAGCCATATTTTTTCTGATGCTCTTTTACTTGTGCATCTGACAAACCAGATTCTGAGGTATTAAATTGCTTCAGAATCTCTGATTGGGATTGCTGATAAATGGGTTTTTCCATTTAAATGTTCCTTTCTTTGACGAGTGTAATGAAAAAGACGTATGTAAAAAAGAAAAAGCTCTTTTACATACGTCTCACTATTTAATCCAGCACCAGAAGTTACATTATAAAACTATAATTAACATCGGTTGGTGGCACTAGAACAGAAAATCTGTCAGTTACTCCCGTATAGTATTAATTCCATATAATAGTATAGCTATATTTTATTCAAAATACAATAAAATAGAATTATAATTAGTGATAATTGGGCAATTAAATCAAATGAATGTCAGATATTTTACAATATACCTCCAGTAATAAATTGTTTACAAGCTTTAATTTGGTATAATAAATTCTGACAGATAAAATATTTCGTGATAAAATGATGACGTGAATTTAAGTATTAAAGTAAAGGATTTTATGATGCTATTTAAAAGAATAACTGAGGCATTTCCAAATGCCAATATAAAACAAAATGAACCATTATCGAACTACACGTATACTAAAACCGGTGGCCCCGCAGAAGTTCTTATCTTCCCCTCATCGATCGAAGAAGTGACTGAGATGATGAATTGGATCAAGAAAGAAGAATGCCAACTGACCATTTTAGGGAATGCAAGTAATTTAATTGTAAAAGATGGCGGAATCAGAGGCATCACCATTATTATGACAGAAATCAAAGATATTAAGACTGAAGGTGATCGTATTTCAGCCGGTGCGGGTGCTTCGATTATCGATGTTAGTCAAAAAGCTTTAAATCATCATTTAACAGGACTAGAATTTGCTTGTGGTATTCCGGGAAGTATCGGCGGAGCTATTTATATGAACGCTGGTGCATATGGTGGTGAAGTAAAAGATTGCGTAGAATCCGTTCAAGTGTTAACTCGGACAGGTGACGTCAAAACCCTGTCTAATAAAGAGATGAACTTTTCATATCGTCATAGTTACCTAATGGATAAAGATGATATTGCTTTAAGCGTCACCTTTAAATTAGATAAAGGTGATTACAACGAGATAAAAGAAAAAATGGATGAGTTGACTTACTTAAGAACATCAAAACAACCACTAGAATATCCCTCATGTGGCTCAGTCTTTAAACGTCCAGAAGGCTACTTTACAGGTAAGTTAATTCAAGATGCAGGACTCCAAGGACTCATTCACGGTGGGGCCCAAGTATCGGAAAAACACGCGGGCTTTATTGTAAACATAAACAATGCAACAGCAACAGATTATCAAGAGCTAATTAAGCATATTCAGGATGAAATTTATCGTATATACAAAGTGAAGTTGGAAAGAGAAGTTCGTATTATTGGAGAAGATAAATAAGGGGGACGACATGATCAATCTAAAAGATCAAGTGGGTAAAAGAGCGGTTGATTTTATTGAAGATGGCATGATTGTAGGTCTTGGAACAGGCTCTACGGTTTATTATCTTGTTGAAGCACTAGCGGAAAAAATCAAAGAAGAGGGCATCTCTATTCAATGTGTTACAACATCTATTCGTACTAAAGAACATGCTGAGAGTTTAGGCATTAAGATTAGTGACTTAGATGAAGTGCCTTATATTGATTTAACCATAGACGGTGCGGATGAAGTAGACCCTGACTTTAATGGGATTAAAGGTGGCGGTGCTGCTCACTTGTATGAAAAAATTGTAGCTAGCAATTCAAAGCGTAATATTTGGATTGTTGATGAATCGAAAATGGTTGATCAATTGGGAGCTTTTCCACTTCCGGTCGAAGTCGTGAAATATGGTAGTGGTAAACTCTTTAACAAACTTGAAAAAGAAGGTTTAAACCCATCATGGCGCTTAGATGATGAAGGAAATAAATTATTAACTGACGATAATAATTATGTGATTGATTTAAACTTAGGAACAATTACAAACATTGGTCCACTAGCTTCAAAACTGAATGCTTACACTGGAATTATTGAACATGGCTTATTCATCGGCATTACTGATATGGTAATCGTCGGCTATCTAGACGGGCCTAAAGTCTTAACCATAGACTAATTGAACTGGT
>DATGUS010000094.1:0-6345 GCA_035301245.1 Alloiococcus sp.
TTAATTTGATCTTGAATATTCTCTTCGTTTAAATCACTGATATTTAACTCCAACGACTTATTTGTCTCTTCCATCGCCATTTCGATTTCACTTTGCTCTTTATCAAGTAAAGCTTGCTGGGTTGAATAGTAAACCAACACAGCAAAAATAAGATAAGCGAAGAAAATGGAAGCAGAAATAATGAATGTCCATTTCCATCTAACAGAGAGTTTGTTATTTACTCCCTTTTCTAGCTTCATGTTCTCATCACATAACCCGTTCCGCGAACAGTCTGAATGTAACTATCACTTGACGGACGGTCAATCTTATTACGTAAATATCTAATATAAACATCAACGACGTTTGTTTCGATATTAGCTTCGTAGCCCCAAACTTTGTTTAATAATTTTTCACGTGATAAGACAACATTAATATTTTCCATTAATTCAACCAACAGTTCGTACTCACGTTTTGTGAGTTCAATAACTTCTTCACCACGTTTTACAACACGGTTTTCTTTTTCAATAACAAGGTCACGATACTGTAGAATTGTTTTCTGCAATTCTTTTTGAGAATTTTCAATATCGATACGACGTAATAATGCACGCATACGAGCAAGTAACTCTTCAATGGCAAATGGTTTTACAACGTAATCATCTGCACCATGGTCAAATCCTGATACACGGTCAATAACTGAGTCTCGAGCTGTCATCATGATAATAGGTACATTGCTTACCTGACGAATACGTCTTGCTACGTCGATACCATTCAATTCAGGTAACATTAAATCGAGTAAAATAATGTCCCAATCTTCCCCATCGACCGCTGCTTCTAACCCAGAGCGACCATCATGTTTTACTACAGGCATAAATCCTTCATGTTTTAATTCTAATTCGACGAAACGTGCTAAGTTTTTCTCGTCTTCGATAATCAATATTTTCTTCATAAGTCTATACTCCTATCACTAAATCTCGATCTAATCATAACCATTCTACCACACTAACCAATAATCCAAAATAATAACTTAACAAACACGCTTCCTCCAAACTTCTATTATTACCTTAAACGATCAAAAACTTTTTATAAAAAATGCGTTCCCTAATTAGGAAACGCATTTAATATTAATTCGATAAATAAATAACAACAGTGATTAATCCCACTTAATCTCACCTTCGTCACCATACCAGTCAAAGTGGAATGAACCTTCTTGATCTACTCGCTCATAAGTATGTGCACCGAAGTAATCTCGTTGTGCTTGGATAATATTCGCTGATAAGCGTTCTGAACGATAACTATCATAATAAGAAATAGCCGAACTAAATGCCGGAATTGCCACACCAGCTTGAACTGCTTCTGATACGACATCACGAACAGATTGTTGATATCTTTCAGCTATATCTTTGAAATAATCATCTAAAACTAAGTTTTTCAAGTTAGCATCTGAACCATAGGCATTGGTAATATCTTCTAAAAAACGAGCTCGAATGATACAACCTGCTCTAAAGATTTTTGCAATTTCACCTAATTGTAAGTCCCAGTTATATTCTTTCGAAGCATTTGCCATTTGTGAAAATCCTTGCGCGTAACTCATAATTTTACTGAAGTATAATGCTTCTCTTAGTTTTTCAACAAAAGCTTTTTTGTCACCTTTAAACTCAACTTTTTTAGGTTTTGGTAACACTTTACTTGCTGCTACACGTTCATCTTTAAATGCTGAGATGTAACGAGCGAATACTGATTCAGTAATTAATGGCAGTGGCTGACCTAAATCTAAGGCACTTTGTGAAGTCCATTTACCTGTGCCTTTATTCCCAGCTCTATCTAAAATAATATCTACCATATATTTACCAGTTTGTGGATCTTTCTTCGTTAATGCATCAGCAGTCAATTCAATTAAGAAACTATCTAATTCGCCTTCGTTCCATTCTTTGAAAATCGCTGCCATTTCATCATTAGATAAACCTAAATGATTTTTCATGATACTATATGATTCAGCAATTAATTGCATATCACCGTATTCGATACCGTTGTGTACCATTTTTACATAGTGTCCTGAACCATTTGGACCAATGTAAGTGACACAAGGTTCGTTATCGCTAGGTGCTTTCGCTGCGATTTCTTTTAGAATTGGTGCTACAAGATCGTAAGCTTCCTTCTGACCACCTGGCATAATTGAAGGGCCTTTAAGCGCACCTTCTTCTCCGCCAGATACACCAGTCCCAATAAAGTTGATACCTAATTTATCTAATTCTTCACTACGTCTGATGGTATCTTTATAATAAGTGTTCCCACCGTCAATTAAGATATCCCCTTTATCTAGGTGTGGAAGTAGGGACTCAATTGTCGCATCTGTCGCATAGCCTGCTTTAACCATTAACATGATCCGACGTGGTTTTTCTAGTGAGCTGACAAAATCTTCAATTGTATAAGCAGCATATAATTTTTTATCAGGAAACTCCTCAACTACTGCTTTTGTTTTACTATCTGTACGGTTAAATATAGAAACAGAGTAACCTCTGCTTTCAACGTTTAGAGCTAAATTACGCCCCATAACTGCCATTCCGACAACACCAAATTGTTGTTTATCCAATGATGTATCTCCTCTCACATCTTCTTAAATTCTATACCTTACTATTATAATCAAGAATAGAACAATAAGCAATTTTGGATGTTTAGATCCCTTTTTTGATTAACTTGTCCTATCTTGACATTCACTTGTCTAATCCTATAAAATTGTTTTATGTATGTTAGAGATGTTTCGTTCTGTTAAGGGAGTGAATGGTGTGACTCAAAAAACGAATAAAAGAACAGTAAACGATTTTAATAAAAAAGCAAAAAGAAAAGATAATAAAAGTGGTACAAGTAAATTTGTAAAGGTCTTTATTATCCTTATGTCAATCGCAATGCTTGTTCCATTGTTAGGAACTTTATTATTCCAAATATTTTAATAAGAAAACCAGAAAGGATACGGCGTTGTCATGTATAAGTTAATGAGTGGTCATTCACTAACTCATGCATAATAACTTACCGTATCCTTTTTAGTTTGATTAAAATCTATTACGCCTTCTATGGTTACCAGAACATTTTTATTATTTCGATTTTTCTAAGAGTTCTTTGGCTGCTTTAAGGCTGGCTTCAGTAGTTTCAGTACCAGATAACATGCGTGCAATCTCTCTTGTTCTTTCTTCGTCATTTAATAATGCCACATGAGTTTTTGTTCTATTATCTTTCACCGTTTTAAATATATAAAGATGCTCATCTGCAATGGCAGCTACTTGTGGTAAGTGTGAGATGCATAACACTTGTGAATGTTTTGCGACGGAATGAATTTTATTAGCAATCGCACTGGCTACACGGCCACTAACACCTGTATCTACTTCATCAAAGATAATACTGGTGATGCCTTGTGTGCTTGAGAAAATCGTTTTAATTGCTAACATCATTCTTGACAATTCGCCACCTGATGCAATTTTTTGCAATGGTTTTAATGGCTCGCCAGGGTTTGTAGATATATAAAACTCTACATCATCAAATCCATAAGCATTCATATTGTCAATGGTCGATTCATTTTTAAATTCAACAGAAAACGTCGCATTTTCCATAAACAACTCTGTTAGTTGTTCCATAATAGCTTCTTCTAAAATTACCGCTTGTTTTTGTCGTTCTTCAGTTAGCGCATGACCAGCTTCTTCTAGTTCTGGTGTAATCTGATCTAGCTTTGCCTTTAGTTGATCAATATTGCGGTCGCTATGTTTTAATTCATATAATTCTTCAGAAGCTTTATTATAATAATCTAAAATTTCTTCTACTGAGTCACCATATTTTCGTTTTAATTGACTGATTGCATTCAAGCGCTCTTCAATTTCAAAAAGTCTTCCTTCATCGAATTCCAATTGATCTAATTCACTAAGAATTTCACTGCTTACTTCTTGAAGTTGATAAAAGAGAGAGGACACCGTATTGGATAGTTCTTTATAATCCTGATTAATGTCGCTAATACGTTCCAATTCTTCCATCGCAACGCCGCTTGTTTCTAATGCACTGCTGTTTGATTCTTGAAGGGCATCAAAAGCCACTTGTAAAGCGTTCGAAACATTATGAAAGTTCGAAAGTTTTTTCGATTCTTCCTGAAGTTCTTTATCTTCTCCAGGAACGAGCTGCACATCTTCAATCTCTTTCACCTGAAACTCTAACATATCCAAACGTTGTGCATATTCTTTTTCGTTCTCGACCCATTGATCGATTTGCTTTTTAAGATCAAGAAACGTTGCTCTTTTTTCTTGAAAAGTTCGTCTTAATGGAAGTATCGTTTCTGGGGCAAAGTTATCTAATAAATAAATATGGTTCTCTTGATGCATTAACTCTTGGTGTTCATGCTGACCATGGATATCAATCAATGCATTGCCGATTTCTTTCAGGTTCGCAATCGTTACAATCGATCCATTCACACGGCAAACGGTTCTTCCGCTAGCAAATATTTCACGCTGAATAATTAAAATATCATCTTCTAAAGTAATACCGTACGCATCTAATATAGGTGTTAAGCGTTTGGGGTTTACCAAATTAAATTGACCTTCTAAAACACACTTTTTCGCGCCATGACGGACGAACTCCGTAGATCCTCTGCCACCAGCTAAAAGACCAACTGCATCGATGATAATAGATTTTCCGGCACCTGTTTCACCGGTCAGAACAGTCATCCCATCATAAAATTGTAAATGTACTTCTTCAATAATTGCAAAATCTTTGATTCTAAGTTCGAGTAACACGAAAGTCCTCCTTACTTTAATGAGTCATAATTAAATGTGTTTAGATGCTTCTACTGCTTCTTCAATCATATCAACAATATTTTTTTCTTGATTTTCGCCTTGAATTAATAAAGAAATAAATTCAATATTCCCTTTTCCACCTTTAATCGGTGATGGCGTGAGTTCTTCTATTTTATATCCAAGATTATTTATAAAATCAGCTGTATATTGCAAGATATCCTTGTGTACTTTAGGATCAGTCACTAAACCGCCATCTTCAACCTGATCACGCTTCGCTTCAAATTGTGGTTTAATCAGTGCTACGACGGGCTTGTGATCTGGCAAAATTGTTTTTAAGGTTTTTAATATAATCTTTAGTGAAATAAAAGAGACATCAATCACCGCTATCTCAGGAATGCCTTTTGTAAAATCTTCTTTTATACATTCTCTAAAGTTAGTCTGTTCCATGACAATGACACGATCATCATTACGCAGTGACCATACCAGCTGGTTCGTTCCCACATCAATCGCATACACTAATGATGCCCCTTCTTGTAAAGATACATCGGTAAAACCGCCTGTTGAAGAACCGATATCGACAATAATTTTATTCGTTAAATCTAGATCAAAAGTGTCGACAGCTTTTTTCAATTTTAAACCACCGCGACTGACATACGGATGGTCCACTTTTTTAAGATATAGTTGAGTATCATTAGCAATTTGTTGCCCTGGTGTTAATATTTTTTCATGGTTGATCGTTAAAACAATCCCAGACATAATTAGTGCCTGAGCCGTTTTTACATTATCTACTAACCCCTGGTCGAGTAGACGCTGATCAGCTCTAATTTTCACCATGATCTGACTCCTTCAATGCAAGTGCTTTAATAAATGATTCAATCAGTGTTGGATTAAATGATACTTCATTTTTAATATCAGCTAGTTTATTTAAGCAATCTTTCAGAGCATCATCTAAATATTTATAAGCCCCGTCTAAACCAAGTAGTGCTGGGTAAGTACTCTTTTGCCGTTCAATATCGGAGCCAATTGGTTTCCCAAGCTCTTCTTCTTTGCCAACTACATCTAAAATATCATCACGTATTTGATAAGCGATACCAATCTCTAGACCGAGTTCTCCTAAAATACGGCGGACTCTTTCGGGCTGGTTACTGATAATGCCTGCACCCTCTAGGGCAAAACGCAACAGTTCCCCTGTTTTTCGTGAGTGAATATATTGTAAATCGACTAAGTCTACTAACTGCTTCTCGCCTTTGATATCCGCCATTTGACCACCAATCATCCCGCGATATCCAGCTGTTTCACTGAGTAACTTAACAAGTAAAACATTCTGCTCACTTGTTAAATCTGACGATAGGATGACCTCAAAGGCACTTGTCAGTAGTCCATCACCTGCTAAGATGGCTGTGGCTTCATTAAACTTTAAGTGATTCGTTGGGAGACCACGTCTTAAATCATCATTATCCATGGCTGGTAAATCGTCATGTATAAGCGAATACGTATGTATCATTTCTAAGGCACTTGCTGCAGGATATCCGTCTGTAACATCCGTATGGAATGCCTCTAAAGTCGCTAATAATAATAACGGACGCAAACGCTTTCC
>DATGUS010000095.1:0-4250 GCA_035301245.1 Alloiococcus sp.
TGGCTTTTTAGTTATCGATAATCAATTAGCTTTAGGTGAACTGGTCGCATTCTTTAGTTTGGTTTGGTATATTATGGGGCCATTAATGAATCTCGGCTTTGTTGTGAACCAGTTTTCACAAGCTAAAGCATCAGGTGAACGACTTATTGAAATTTTGGATGCTAAAGAGGATGTTAGGGAAAAAGAAAATGCTATTGATACACCAATTAAAGGACATGTAACTTTCAATAATGTCACTTTGACTTATACAGAAGATGACGATCATGCATTAAAAAATATTACTTTTGATGCGCCTCCAGGTAAAACAATAGGTTTGATTGGTGCTACCGGTTCTGGGAAAACGAGTATTACTCAATTAATAACCCGATTTTACGAACCAGAAGAAGGGCAGGTTCTTTTAGATAATAGACCGGTTGATGAATATAAGTTGAAAACGTTAAGAAAGTATATTGGCTTTGTGTTGCAGGAATCTTTTTTATTTTCAACGTCGATTCGTGAAAATATAGCCTATGGTCGCCCTGACGTTTCAGAAGAACAAATTATTGATGCAGCTAAGAGAGCCCAAGCTCATGACTTCATCATGGAAATGCCAAAGGGATATGACACAATGTTAGGTGAGCGTGGAATGGGTTTATCTGGAGGGCAAAAACAAAGAATAGCAATTGCTAGAGCTATTTGTATTAACCCAAGTGTTTTGATTCTAGATGACGCTACTTCAGCTGTTGACATGGAAACCGAATTTAAAATCCAGAAGGCTTTAAAAGAAGTGATGGATGGAAGGACTTCGTTTATCATAGCCCATCGTATTTCATCACTTAAACATGCAGACGAAATATTGGTGTTGGATGAAGGTGAAATTGTTGAACGGGGAACCCACGACTTTTTAGTTACTAATAATGGACCTTATCAACATATCTTTGACATTCAATATCAGGACAGAAAAGCCATTATGGGAAATGTTAATTAAAGGAGTGAAAAACATGTCTAAGTCTAATCCAAAACAAAGCCGTCACTTAAAGAGGTTTTCTTATACAGTCGATCGCGCTGTAGAAAAGCCGTTTAATTGGCAGCAGATGTTGCGATTACTCGCTTATTTAAAGCCATACTCTAAAAATTATTTACCAGGTGCAATTATCGCTATGCTCGTGTCCACTGCTGTCCGACTAATCGTGCCTATACTCATTGGTAAAATAGCGATTGATGTAGCCGTGGCTAATAAAGACACAACATTACTAACTTATCTAGTCATAGGGATCAGCATTTTATATTTGCTTAGCTTTGTTGGTAATACGTTCAGAATTAAGTGGGTAAATGTACTTGGCCAAAATGTTATATATGATTTACGGAAGCATTTGTTTTCGCATGTTCAACGATTGTCACATCGTTTTTTTGACTCACGGTCAGAGGGGTCAATACTCGTTCGGATTATGAATGATATTAACTCACTACAAGAGCTATTTACTAATGGGATTATTAATTTACTGATGGATATTGTAATGTTAACTGGAATTATCGTTATCTTAGTAGCCTTAAGTCCAAAATTAGCCTTAGCCATTATGGTTATTATTCCTTTAATGTTTTATATATCTACAAAATTAAGGCGTAACATAAGGCGTTCATGGCAATATACTCGGATCCAACAATCTCGATTGAATTCGCATTTAAATGAAAGTATCCAAGGTATAAGGATTACACAATCATTTACCCAAGAAAAAGAAAATACTGAGTTTTTTGAAGGAGTAAATCAGGACAATTATGACAGCTTCAATGATGCTGTAAAGAAGAGTGCTATGTTCAGTCCAGTGGTTGAAATGTGTAACGCTATAGGAACAATTATTTTAATATCATATGGTTCCTTTCTCATTCTTCAGGGAGATATTCAGATAGGAACTTTCGTTGCTTTCGCTTTCTTTTTAGGTATGTTTTGGGAACCAATATCGCGGCTTGGTCAAATGTATAATCAATTACTAATGGCGATGGCAGCATCGGAAAGAATTTTTGAATTCCTTGATGAACAACCTAATGTTAAAGAAATTGAAAACCCTCATGTCTTTAATAATATGAGGGGACAAATTGAGTTTAATCAAGTTCAATTTTCTTACGATAACGAGAGAATTGCTTTACACGATATTTCTCTATCTGTGAAGGAAGGAGAAACGATAGCACTTGTTGGTCATACGGGAAGCGGAAAATCTTCAATCGCCAATTTAATCAGTCGATTTTATGACCCTACGAAAGGATCAGTTAAAATTGACGGTTACGATTTACGTGATGTCGAACTGGAAAGTTTACGTCAACGAATAAGTGTTGTTTTGCAAGATACGTTTATTTTTTCAGGTAATATTATGGAGAATATTCGCTTTGGTCGACCAGAAGCCACAGACCAAGAAGTTATTGAAGCAGCTAAAGTGGTAGGTGCAGATGACTTTATTTCCCGTCTAGCAAATGGATATAAAACAGAAGTTGAAGAAAGAGGGAGTATATTATCTGCTGGTGAAAAGCAGTTACTCTCTTTTGCCCGAGCATTACTTGCGGATCCAAGTATATTAATATTGGATGAAGCGACTGCTAGTATTGATACCGAAACAGAAATGAAAATCCAAAAAGCTTTAGGGAGGCTGTTGAAAGGACGTACAGCCATTATGATCGCCCATAGGTTGTCGACTATAAGAGAAGCGGATAATATATTTGTACTTGAAAATGGACATATATTAGAAAGTGGTAATCATGATGAATTAATTGCACTGAAAGGTGAGTATTTTGACTTAGTAAAGTCACAATTTCAAATGCTAGATGCTATTTAAAAATTATCTTATTCCAAATTATTATCGATACACCCACAACTACTTCTATGGTAAACTTTAAGGGAATGAGGTAGAAGGTGGAGGATAAACAATGAAACGAGACTACGCTGTTATAGGCTTAGGACGATTCGGTGGAAGCATTTGTAAAGAGCTAAGCGAAGAGGGTATGGATGTTTTAGCCATTGATAAAAATGAAGATAAAGTCAACGAGTATAAAAACATTGCCTCACATGCTGTTATCGCTGATTCTACAGATGAATCGACACTGAAAGAACTAGGTTTAAAAAATATAGATCATGTGATAGTTGCCATTGGCGATAATATACAAGCAAGTATTTTAACAACAGTGATTTTAACTGATTTAGGTATTAAAATGATTACAGTTAAAGCGAATAATGATTATCATGAAAAAATACTTAATAAAATTGGTGCACAGCAAGTCGTTCATCCTGAGAGAGATATGGGAAAGCGCATTGCTCATAATATTATATCTAATAATATTCTTGATTATCTAGAGCTTTCCGATGAGCATAGTATAGTCGAAGTAAAAGCAGGAAAAAAGATGCTAGGTAAATCACTGGTAGATCTTGATATACGTGCTAACTATGGTTGTAACGTCGTAGCAATTAAACGAGGGGATGATATCAACGTATCTCCGAGCGCTGAAGATACTTTAAAAGCAAATGATGTTCTTATTGTTATCGGAGCTGATAAAGATATCTCACGTTTTGAAAAACATCTTGTTATTGACGAATAACTTGATATACACTCATAAAAAAACGATTCAGTATAACTCTGAATCGTTTTTTTAATGATAATTCGCAAGTGTTTATAGTACTACCGTTTTAGATATAAACTGCGTGGTAGAGCATTTGTTGCGAACCGGTCTATGCGCTCTCGTCCAGCCCTATGCGTCCTCATCTTGGTCTATGGATCCTCGTCTTGATTTATTTGCTTTCATTGGAATTCTGTTAAAGATAGTTTCTGTTTTTATTATAAATTTTAATGTTTTGTTGATATAGTTATAATAGTAAGTATTTGTTGCAGGTTGTCAGTTAGTCTTGTTCGGCTACACTTTGTGTAGGTGTTCAAATCTATGTTTATTTTCATTAAGAATAAGAAAACTTTCGCTGTACAAAGTGCTACATTATGAGAGGAGATGTTGTGGTGTCTAAACGTAGAGGGATTAAGCGTCATGAATCATTAAAACCTTTATCACGCCATCATATGATAGGGCTTCATCTTGCACTTAAACTTAAACGAGCCGGGACAGAAAAAAGTAAATTAACGATAGAAGAAATAGTCCAGGATGCGAGAGAGTTTTGGGAGCCAGATGGGCAAGAGCATTTTCGCGAAGAGGAAGAAATATTACTGCCAAGCTATGCGGCATTTGCAAGTATTAATCATCCCGAGATAGTAGCTATGTTATTAGAGCATGTTCAAATA
>DATGUS010000096.1:0-5259 GCA_035301245.1 Alloiococcus sp.
TTAGTGTTGCACCAACCATTAAGAATGGTGAGTTGAGATCATGAACAACGAAATAAGTCAATACAATTCCCAATAAAACTGTATGCGTAATAGCGTCAGAAATCATAGACGAACCGCGCAATACTAAAAAGATTCCTGGAAGACTGCAAGCAATAGACACAACAACGGCAACTAAGCCTATTTGAACTAAATAACTCACAAACTCTCCTCCTCTAACTGTTTAATCAAATCTTGACGCTGTCTTTTTACTTTCAGCGAACGAGCGATTAAGCCCTTATTCGGCGCAAAAAGTAAACTCGCAAATAAAAATAAGCTTAAGACAACAACGATAGCTGGTCCAGTTGGAATACGAAGAGCTAATGAACTGATCAATGTTCCGATAACTCCGGATAAACCGCCGATCATGCCAGATAGTAACATCACAGGTAGCAAATTGTCGGACCACTGTCGAGCGGTAATGGAAGGCCCAATCAACAGTGAACTAATCAAAATAACCCCCACAGATTCGAGTCCAATCATAATTGTCATCACAATTAATAATGATAAAACAAATTGATATACAGACAGATTTGAATAAACCGTCTTAGCAAATATCATATCAAAAGTCATTAATTTAAATGGACGCCATAAAATTGTAATAATCAGTAAAATAAACAAACTGACGCCAACAATCAACTGCACGTCACTGTTCAACATCGCACTAGCTTGACCGAAGATAAAATTCGATAAACCTGCTTGATTCGCATTAGCTTGTCTTTGAATATAGGTCATTAAAACGAGACCTAAGCCAAAAAACGTTGATAACGTTAACGCCATTGCACTATCGAGTTTTAATACTGTTTTTTGGCTAAAAACTTGCATTAATACCGTTGCAATTAATCCAGTAATGACCGCTCCGACAAGTAGCAGTGCCGTCACTTTCACTTGAATAAGCATAAAGGCAATCGCAATTCCAGGTAACGCTGCATGGCTCAGTGCATCACCTAGTAAACTTTCTTGGCGTAACGTTACATAAGTCCCAACAATACCGCTAGTGATACCTAATATCCCTGTTCCTAAAGCAACCATTTGAAAGGTATAGTCATTGAGTAAATAGCTTAAATCACTCATTTTATCATCCCTCTTCTAACGCTTTTCCTGATTTAAAGGTCTGCTCAATTCTCTTTTCATCGAACACCTGACTAACTGGTCCTTGTTCAATCACTTTTTGGTTTAAAAAGACAATCTGATCAAAATATTCCTCAACGGTTTGCAGATCATGGTGAACAACGATTACTGTCTTATTTTGCTTGGTTAGTTCATATAACAGTGACATAATAATTTTTTCGGTTTTTATATCTACCCCAGCAAGCGGCTCATCCAACAAATAAACATCGGCTTCTGATGCCAATGCTCTAGCTAGAAAAACGCGTTGTTTTTGACCACCTGACAATTCATTAATCTGACGGTTCCTAAAGCCACTCATCTGAACAGCTTCCAATTTTTCTAAGGCAATCTGTTTGTCTGATTTTTTTAAGCGTTCTAACAAACCAACTTTACCATAGCGGCCCATCATCACCACTTCTAACACAGTTGCTGGAAAGTTCCAGTCAACAGCTTGTTTTTGCGGTACATAGGTCACCCGATCTTTCACTGCCTTGTAAGATTTATTTTCAAAATAAGTGATTTCACCTTTTAAGGGTTTCAAGAATCCTAGTAAAGATTCTAATAAGGTCGATTTACCAGCACCGTTCGGTCCAACAATGGCTGTCATTTTACCTGTTAAAAATTCAATAGACACGTTCCATAAGACCGGCTCATTCCCATAAGCAACAGTCAAGGCGTGTGTATTAATCGCACTATTTGTTAAATTCAACGTTTCATTTCCTCTCTACTCTGATTTTAACCCATCGACAATCGTATCAATATTCGCTCTATACATATCAATATACGTATCCGTATCATCCTCGGGACTACCTAATGCATCAGAATAAAGTTCTCCACCTAATTCGACTGTATGTCCTTGTGATCGAACCGCTTCAATTAAGGCCTCGATGTTTCGCGTTGAAACTGAACTTTCAACAAATACAGTATTCAATTGTTTATCAGCAATAAAAGAAGCTAACTGGCTAATATCTCGTGTTCCTGCTTCGGACTGTGTATTTAAACCTTGAATACCAATGACTTCAAAATCGTAATCCGAAGCGAAATACTGAAATGCATCATGTGCTGTAACCAAATAACGTTTGTTACTTGGTATTTCTTCTACTCGACTTAAAATATATTCATTTAATTCATCTAATTCTTCTTTATACGCAAGAGCATTATTTAAATAATCGTCTTTATGCTCTGGATCATGTTTTCCTAAAAATTCAGCTACATTATCAGCAGATCGTTTCCAGTTTTCGACACTAAACCAAATATGTGGATCATACTCTAAATCTTCTTCATCTGATCTTAGTATCATCCCATCATCTAAGCCACTCGCTAATTCTAAAGTCGGCTTATCAATACGGTTAAGCTCCTCAAACACCGAAGAAAACATACCTTCTAAGTGTAACCCGTTGTAAATCGTCACATCTGACTGTGTTAATTTATGCACGTCTGATGCTGACGGTTGGTACTCATGCGGGTCCACCCCTGGTCCCATTAAGCTATTCACCTCAACGTGCTCACCGCCTACCTGTTCTGCTAAATCTCTAACATGAGAAGTGGTAGCAACAACATTAATTTTTTGATTCATTTCATTTTCTGCAGACTCAGAGCTTACGCCGCAAGCACTAAGTAAAAATAGCACAAGTGATAATAACAATAATTTCATAGTAAAACCTCTCATTCAAATTACTTAAATTATATTTTTAGTGTACCTTAAAAAATAATAATGTCAACACTAAAACTTGTTGTTTTATTACTATAAATTGTATAATAAAGTGACGAAGGTTAGAAAGGGGATTTCTTTGACACCGAATAAAGAGAACTTCATTAAAGCAATCTATGAATTAAATGGGGCTAACCAGATAGTTCCCAACAAAGATTTAGCTCAAATGCTCAATGTCTCAGCGGCTTCGGTAACGGATATGAATGCAAGATTAGTAAAAGAATTCATTATTACTTATACACCGTACCGCGGCGTGAAATTAACTGAGAAAGGCATTAATATCGCCCATCAACTTATCAGACGACATCGTTTATGGGAAGTCTTTTTATCTGAAAAACTTGGCTATGAATGGAATGAAATTCATGAAGATGCCGATTTACTTGAGCATATTTCTTCAGATAAATTAATTGAACGTTTAGACGCTTTCTTAGGTCACCCCACGGTCGATCCACACGGCGATATTATTCCAAATCAACACGGTGAATCCGCCAAAATGAATCACAAACCGCTTGTCGAATTTAAAAAAGAAGATCGTGTTGTCATTAAACAAGTAGACGATCAAAATGATTTTTTAAAATATTTAATTGATAAAAAGATTTCTTTAGGCGATCAATACCAGATTATAGATATTGATCCCTATGATGGACCGTATACATTAGAAAACGATCAGCAACATCGAGTAGTGATTAGCTACAAAGCAGCTTTTAGAATCTTTGTAGCTTTAGTTGAGTAGGAATCGGAAGGAGTAGAGTAGATATGGGTAGACGAGGAAGAGGTATGGGCGGCGGTGGCCGTTCAGGTAGTTTTGGTGGGAGTCGCAGTGGCGGTTTCCGACCTGGAGTAGGTGGTGGTCGCGGTAGAAGTGGTCGCGGACAGTCTGGCGGGTTCAGCGGACGAAACGTCGGTGGTTTCGGTGGGACAGGTTACCGTCGCTCTGGTGGGCTTGGCTCCATGCTCCCATGGTTTTTACTAGGTCGTATGGGTGGCGGTAGACGATATGGTGGCGGTCGCGGTGGATGTGGTGCCGGTGGTTGCTTGCTACCAATTATTGTGATGGCTATCTTTGGCTTCTTATTTATGGGTGGTCAAAATAACTCCACCACTCAAAATAGCCATGTTGACGTTCGTGAATCGACTATCCAACGTGAACCAATTAGCGAAGGTTTAGTCAACGAAACCAGTTACTATACTGATCAAGTCAATTGGATTGTAAACGATAATGAGCTAATACCAGGATTACAACATTTTTATGAAAAAACGAATGTTCAACCACATGTCTTTATGACTGACAATATAGACGGTGAAACCAATCCGGATATCAATGATGTTCAAATGTATACTGAAGAATTATACGATGAACTTTTCGATGACGAAGCACATGCACTCCTTGTCTTTTTCGAAAATGATGCCTATAGTCAACAGGTTAGTTACCATACAGCAGTTGGGAAAGAAGCAGAAAAAGTCTTTGATGATGAAGCACAAGAAATACTTTTTGATTACTTAGATTACTACTATTTCTCAGATTTAAGTGAAGAAAGCTACTTCAGTACTGCCTTTAAAGATACAGCAGACCGCATGATGGATACATCTTCAGGTCTTTTCAAAAGTAATGAATCAGATAGTGGAGACGGCTTATTCTCCTCATTGAACTGGGGAAGTATTGGCCTAGGAGTCATAGGATTCCTCGCTGTGCTCGGTATCATCATTTTTATTATGCAAAGACGACAAAAATCAGAAGAAGCAGACATCATCGGTAAAGACGATGATAACCTTAGCTTCTAAACAATAAAATAATACACAAAGCCTTCTAGAATGAGCTCAAAGACTCACCGAATTTCATTTAGAAACTACTTTGTAACTACGTTTTGAGGAGGAATGAGATGCTTTCATACGTTCGGAATTACCCACTTGCGACAGCTAAATTAATGTGTCTGTGCTTCCCTAAAATCTGCTAATTTATTTCTAACTAATACAGGAGGTTTTTTGTGGGACAGACAATCATATCTGCTATTGGTGTTTATATTTCCACCAGTATCGATTATTTAATTATTTTGATTATTTTATTTGCACAGCTATCACAGAATAAACAGAAATGGCATATTTATGCGGGGCAATATCTAGGTACAGGCTTACTTGTAGGGGCGAGTTTAGTTGCTGCTTATGTCGTCAATTTCGTGCCTGAAGCATGGATGGTTGGATTGCTTGGTTTAATCCCTATCTATTTAGGGATTCGCTTTGCAATTGTTGGAGAAAGCGAGGAGGAAGAAGAGGAAGAAATTATTGAAAGATTAGAACAAAGCAAGGCAAATCAACTGTTTTGGACAGTTACATTGCTGACAATTGCGTCTGGCGGAGATAATTTAGGTATCTATATACCTTATTTTGCTTCGTTAGATTGGTCA
>DATGUS010000097.1:0-2750 GCA_035301245.1 Alloiococcus sp.
AAATGGCATCCAATGATTCTTGAAGCCATGCCAAGTATTGAAACGATTGTATTGATTGGTGCTTATTCACAAAAATATTATTTAGGAAAAGCTCGTAAACGTAACCTGACGGAGACGGTCCGTCATTATGAAGACTATTTGCCAGATTATTTTCCACTTGTACATCCGTCGCCGCTCAACTATCGTTGGCACACTCAGAATCCATGGTTTGAAGAACAAGTGGTACCTATTTTTAGAACTTTTATCCAAGAAGTCTTAGATAACTAACCCGATAGTCATTTTTACTTAGTTCTTCTTTCTGAATCACTAAGCTAATTATGGTAAACTTAGAGAGTATAATAGTATCAGAAGGGGGAGTTTCATGGCGACGTTAACGGATGTTGCGAAAAAGGCCAACGTATCCAAAATGACGGTTTCACGAGTCATTAATCATCCAGAACAGGTAACTGATGAACTGAAAGAATTAGTTTATGCTGCAATGAAAGAATTGAATTACAAACCTAATCGACTAGCTAAAGCATTAGCAAATCAACGAACACAAATGGTTAAGCTTTTTATCTTAGAAGAGATGGAATCAGTGGAACCGTATTATATGAACTTATTAATTGGCATTGCTAGTGAGCTAGATAAGCATTCTTATGGACTGCAATTCTTAACCGCTGAGAGTAATAATCTTGGGCAAAGTGATGGTTACATTATTTGTGGTATGCGTGAATCAGATTTTGAAAATATCAAAGCTCTTGAAGAACCGGTTGTTTTATTCGGCGAGAATAGTCATGGATATGACTTTGTGGATTCAGACAATAAAAAAAATATCGAGACTGCTTGTGAGTATTGTCTAAAACGAGGGTATAAGAAGCTTGTTTACATCGAAATGGATATTCAAGAGCCTTTCTCTGCTAACCGTCGTGCTGGGTATATGACTGTTACCAAAAAGTATGGGATTGAGCCTGTTATTTTGCAGTTCAAAAATGACTCTGATGATGTGTATGATTACATAACTCAACATATCAATCAATTCGAAAAGAACACAGCCTTTGTCTGTGCGTCTGACCGTCTAGGACTTGGTGTGGTTCGAGCTCTTAAGTTTGCGAATCTTCATGTTCCAGAAGATTTCGGTGTTATTGGTCACGATGGGGTTTTTTTAGATCAAATTTCATATCCGAAACTAACAACCATTCAACAAGATGTCAAAGGTATGGGAGAAGCTTGTGCTCGATTAATCTTGCAACGGATTAAGAATAAGGATCTCCCGCAAAAAAAAGTGTATTATCCGTCAACTATTTCTAAAGGTGGCTCGATCAGGTAAAAATAGCAATAATATATAGGGGTTAAATGTTTTTATATTTAAAACTATTTCGACCAAATTTAGAACATCTAATTAGAACATCTAATATAAAGCTTTCAGTCGTAAAGATTGAAAGCTTTTTTGTTGTTTTAAAAATTGATACCGGTATCATTAAAAGTTTATTCTCAATTCAACAAAAAGCTTGTTATAATATTTATGAAAACGATTGTAAAGGAGAGGTTTTATGAAGTGGTGGAAAAAAGCGACAGCTTACCAGGTTTATCCGCGTAGTTTTAATGATTCAAATGGTGACGGGATTGGAGATATCCAAGGTGTCATCGAAAAAGTTGATTACCTTAAAGATTTAGGAATCGATGTTGTTTGGCTAAGTCCAGTATACAAATCGCCAAACGATGATAATGGTTATGACATTAGTGATTACAAAGGTATCATGGATGAATTCGGTACGATGGATGACCTAGATGAATTGCTAGAAGAACTTCATAAACGTGATATGAAGTTAATTATGGACTTAGTAATCAACCACACTTCAGATGAGCATGAATGGTTTATTGAATCACGTAAATCAAAAGATAATCCATACCGTGATTATTACATGTGGCATCCAGGTAAAGAAGATGGCAGCCGTCCGAACAACTGGGAGTCAATCTTTAGTGGTTCAGTATGGGAATGGGATGAGCAATCAGAAGAGTATTACATGCATGTCTTTTCTAAAAAACAACCTGACTTAAACTGGGAAAATCCAGAAGTTCGTGATGAACTGGCTGATATGGTTAATTGGTGGTTAGATAAGGGAATTGATGGGTTCCGAGTAGATGCTATTTCACACATTAAGAAAAAACCAGGCTTCCCTGATATGCCTAACCCGGGTAATAAAGATGTCGTGCCTTCTTTTGACGGTCATATGAACCAGGAAGGTATTGATGAATTTTTATCTGAATTTACTGAACGCACCTTTAAACAGTACGATATTATGACAGTCGGTGAAGCAAATGGTGTAACGATTGATGATGCTGAGCAATGGGTTGGTGAAGAGAATGGTTACTTTGACATGATCTTCCAATTTGAAGCTTTAGGCTTATGGCGCAGTCGTGAAGAAGATGGTTTTGACTTGAGAGAGTACAAAGATATCTTAACTAAATGGCAGGACGGCCTGAACGGTATCGGCTGGAACGCTTTATACATCGAAAACCACGACTTAATTCGTGCTGTATCAGCGATGGGTGATGAAGGAAAACTTAGAGAAACATCAGCCAAAGCACTCGGTACGATGTACTTCTTTATGCAAGGCACACCGTTTATCTATCAAGGTCAAGAAATCGGTATGACAAACGTTCACTTCGACACTTTCGAAGAATATGATGACATTCAGTCTGTCAACCGCGCGAAATATATGATGGAACATGAAGGTGCATCAAAAGAAGAAGCGATGAATTATATT
>DATGUS010000098.1:0-7907 GCA_035301245.1 Alloiococcus sp.
TTTAACACCAAGCAATTTAACTTCTTGACCATCCATTTCACGATTCTTTTTATTTTCTATCATTTGGAAAAAGGCAGACTCGTGCCCTTCTTCAATGAAGGATTGATATTCTTCATCTGTAAGTTCTAAGAATTTCATGTCATTCACTCTCTCTTAAAAGTCTTCTTTTAATCAATAGATAATTTTACATTTTTATTTGCATTAATTCAACTATATCACAGCATAGAGCAATTTTAGTTATGATACATATTAGTAATAAAACAAAAAATTACCCGTATGTGAATAATTAAAAGTGAAGCAATCACATACAGGTAAAATTAATAAGTATATTTAATTAGAGAAAGATTTTTCTCTCTTGATAGATGTTTCAAAATTATCCAGTACATTGAACAGCCATCGTTTACTATTTTTAATGAGAGCTTCATCGACCATTTCTTCAGGTGTTTGTGCGTAATACTTACTAGATTTCTCTTCATTAGTATGTTCAAGTGCATCAGTTATGCTCTTTGCATTAAATTCAGGGTGGAATTGAGTTCCCAACACCTTGTTACCAATAGCAAAAATCTGATTTTTAGTTCTTTCACTAGATCCTAAAACAATTGCATTGTCTGGAAGTTCGAATGCATCAAAATGAAATTCATAAAATTTATTATGATCAACATTATTATTTAGCAAATGATGTGAATTGACTTGATCGTTAAAGTCTATATCGTACCAACCAACTTCTGGTTTGTCATGAGGTGTAGTCTTACCACCTGTGACATCTGCAATAATTTGAGCACCTAAGCAAATGCCAAAAATGTGCTTATCTTCATTAATATTATGCTCAGTCCATTCTTTGACCTTGGTAACAGCAGGATAATCTTTCTCTTCATAAGCACCCATACGTCCACCTAAAATAATTGCTAAATCAAAATCATCAGTATCAGGTAGTTGATCATCATTAAATGATTCATATATCTCTACTTCATGATTATTTTTTTCAACCCATTCAGTGATCGTGCCAAGCAAAACAATTGGATCATTTTGAATAATACATACCTTCATTTTACTTCCTCCTAATATTAATTCCAGTTCATTAACTGTGCAATGATAAGTAATACAGCACCGACTAGATACCAAGTAATCATTAACGGTAGGATAAACTTCAGCCATTTAGTATAAGGAATCTTAGATAATGCTAATGTGGCCATGAAATACCCTGAAGTCGGATAAAATATGTGACTAAAGCCATCACCAATTTGGAAAGCAAGTACAGATACCTGTCTTGTCACTCCAGTTATATCTGCAAGTCCGCCCATAATCGGCATAGAAATCATTGCTTGTCCACTGGATGAAGGAATCACAAAGTTTAGTAACCCTTGTACTGCCATCATAATCGTTGGTGTAATTGAGTGAGGCACAATTTGTGTAATCACACCTAGACCATTAACGATTGTATCGATAATCTGTCCATCAGTTAAAATAACTGAGACTGCTCTAGCTAGACCAACGACTGCAGCGCCGAGTAAAATGTTTTTAAAACCATCATTAAATGCAACTGCAATTTCGTCTAATTTTAAGCCCACAATGAGTCCTGATAATATACCCATTGCTGCATATAGACCAGCGAGTTCTTTAAAGTACCAACCCCAGCTGATCAAACCGTAAATCATTAGTAACACACCAAATAAAATTACTAAAGACGCGATAATTTGTCGTTTATTCGCTTTAGGTACATTTGTAATATCTTGTTCAAATTCAGCATCGACTTTATGATCACCATAGATCAAACTCTTTGTCGGATCGTTTTTCACTTTTATTGCATATCGCATTAAAAATACAATACCGATTGTTAGGACAATTGCTAGTGAAATAATTCTAAAACCAATACCAGAATACAGTTCTAGTTCTACTAACTGTTGTGCGATTCCAACTGTTGCTGGTGCAGTCAGCGCAAGTGCATAACCCGCAATTGTTGAGATCAACGCAATCGCAGTACCTGTAATTCTGTCATAGCCAAGTTTTAACATAAGCGGAATAACGACTGGCACATAAACTAAAACAAGCTCTACAGCACCAGTAAAGGCTGTGATTAAAGCCATAGGAATCATTAAAAATGGAATAATCAAGACACCACGATTAGCAAATGAATGTGCTAATTTACTAATTCCAAGTTCGATAATGCCTGTTTTTTCAAGAACCGCAAACATACCACCAATCATTAGAATACCAAAGAAAATCTCAGAAGCTTGAATCAGCCCCTCTGGAATGGAGAATACTAATTCTGAAATTCCTAAGTATGTCTTATCTATAATCTCAAAGGTACCTGGTACTAATACTTCTGCACCTGTAGGACCTTCTTCTGTTTGGAATTTACCAGATGGCACAATTAGAGTAGCTAGATATGCCACAATAATCATGATTACTAAAATGACATATATATGTGGTAAAACAAACTTTTTCTTTCCCATATTACCTGTATCTTTTCCCATAATTTATACCCCTATTATCAAATTAAAGCTTCCTGATGTTTTGTCATTTTTAAAGCAGTTTGAATATGTAAGGCTGCACCATATTTCATTGCTTCTTCATCGAATGTAAATTCAGGATGATGTAAGGCTTTATCGATACCTTTATTATGATTCCCTGATCCTACAAATAAAAAATTACCTGGAAACTCTTTTAAATATGATCCGAAATCTTCACTGATCATCCGTGGAACAATTTCTATGACTTCACTATCTTCAATTTCATTCTTAATTAAACTCGATATTTCTTCAGTTAATTCAGGTGTATTAATAACCGCATCTGCCCCTCTTTGCCACTTAATCTCAATTTGACAATCTGTCGCAAGTGCATAATTATCTGCAATCGCTTTCATTTTCTCGTGTAAATATTCACGTGTTGTTTCGGAAAAACTTCTTGTACATCCTGATAAGTGAGCATTGTCAGGAATAACATTATTGGCAAAGCCTGAATTAAATGTGGTGACAGAAATAATCGCTTGATCATTTGCATCGATTTGTCTTGCAACTACTTGGTTAAAGGCATTGATTAATTGTGTACCAACATATATCGCATCTGTTGTTGTTTGTGGCATCGCCGCATGGCCACCTTTACCTTTAATATCAATCCAAAATCCGTCAGATGCACTCATCATACGTCCAGGCGCTAAGGCATATTGTCCAACTGGAAAATTATTGTTCAAATGCACACCAAAAATATAATCGATGTTTGATAACTGACCGGTTTTTAAGATTTCTAAGGCACCACTCGCTAATTCTTCTGCATGTTGGAATAAAAACCACACTTCTCCAGTGAGTTCATCTTGTTTATCAACCAATACTTTTGCAGCTGCTAGTAACATAGCTGTATGCCCATCATGACCACAAGCATGCATGACCCCATCATTTATTGATTTAAAAGATAAATCTGTCTGTTCTTCTATAGGTAAGGCATCTACATCAGACCGAAGAACAACGGTTTTACCTGGTTTAGTCCCTTTTAATTTTGCAATCACACTGGTCGATGTTGGATGAATGAGTTCAAAATCGCCATTAAAAGATTCTAACTGTTCAATTATGTATTGAATTGTGTTTGTTTCATGATTTGATAATTCAGGATGTTTGTGTAAATGTCGTCGCCATTTCACCATATCCTCAAACAAATCATCAGTAATTTGATTCATTTTACCCCTCTTTTCGGACTTATTTCGGTCATGACCCTAATATATTTTATATCTTTTACCTTGTCAATAAATATTTCGAAAATTCCTGATAATCAAAAAAAGACAGGATCTAAGTCCTGTCTTTTCTTTATTCAAATTTTATTAAGTATTTTTTTCTAGGTCTGCCTTGTTTTAAAGCTTGATCCTCACCAATTTGTATGGCAAAATCGGCTTTTTCTAAGAGCGTCAAGACCCGTCTTGCACTTCTTGGCTTGATACCTAGAGCGTTTGCCATGGTGTTGGCTGTAAAAGTATTTTCTTCTCTTTCTTTCATCGCCCTTGCTATATTTATAATGGTATTTATACTCAGTGAAGCACGGTTGCTAATCTCACTATACTTTTTTTCTTCACTGTCTATAATCGTTAGTTCTGGACTACTTAGAGGTCCAATTATTTTCTTATCCTGAAAGTGAACATACCAAGAACCAGTACCTTTTTGCTTGGCATTATATAAAGCTTTTAATGAATTAGTTTCTGCCTCATATGCAGTTTTTCCAAGCCCTATTCCTGAGATTACAGTATCTAAGTCGAGTGATTTTGCACTATTAAATGAAAATTTAGAGGTAAAGTTATTGGTCACATTTTTCATCATACCTCTTGTTGAAAATATAGCGTACCTACCTGGTCCAATTTCTTTTAGAGATCCATTAATTTTCTTTGAGTAATATAATAAATCAGAAACATTTTGCATTTCCATATGATGAAGTTCGTCTGAGGTATCAATAAAGTTATTTTTACTTCTTAAAGAATCTATTTCGATCATCTGTATGGCAATTTGAGTATCCTTAAACGCTTCTAATTCCATATGTCTCAGTAAGAGATTGGTTGTTGCCTTGATGCTACTGACAGCTAAGGTAATTCTTTTAACTGGAATATTTAAATCCTTTAATCTCTGTTGGATCTTCCACACACAAGTTAATGCTATGACTGTCTCTCCTTGTTCATACAAACGCTTGTGATGCTCAACAACTTCATCGAGATTATCAATATTTTCAATTAAGCGACTGTCGTCAAATTCCATTTTTAACTCTTCAAAAACAGTTTCCATCTCATTAACTTTTATAGTATCAAAACTCATTACATCAACATTTAAACCTTGATCTCTTAATAATAAATAAAGTGTTTTAAATAAAGTAGAACCTGAATATTCAAAGTAAAATAAAGGATGTTCTGTTGGAATTTTCGTTGCATATTTATAGGGAGAATAGCCAGAAAACAGCCATACATCCACTAGATTTTCATGTTTAGCCATCAAATCTGGTAAGTCTTCTTCATCAGCATGATAAAGTTTTACTACACTGATTTCTTCGTATTCCATCAATACATCAGCAATGAACTCCATATTATCTTCAACTGCTATCAAACCTACTCTTACATCCATACTTAAACACCCTTTTTTGTTTGATAAAAAGCCTAATCACAATCATGATTAGGCTCATTATTTTATCCTCGTATTTTATTTAAGATCTGATACGCCTTATAAGCCGGTCCATTAATCGGTTTAATGAAGTCACCGATATATTCATTCACAACAGCATTAAAGCCTTTTTTAAATTGGATGACACCGTAGTCTTCAGCGTTTTCAGTGAAGTCTCCACTGATTCCGTAGAAGTTGTACTGGTCAATACCTTGTTCGAGCGCATATTTAATCATGGTCCACTGGATTAAATATGAGCCTGCAAAGTGTCTAAAGTCGTTATCTGTTCCACCTGATAAGTAAGTGACTTCGTGTGGTGTCACAATGAAGTAGGCACTAGATAATGGTAAATCTTTACCATGTGTCGATAAAAGTGCTTGCCCTTCTTTTAACTTCGCATCGATGTTTGTGAGCTGCTCTGATAAGTTTTTAATTTTATTCGCTTGTTTTTCATTGTTTGGATCTTTATCGAGTGCACGTTGTGCTTTTTCAATATTTTTCTCTAATTTTTCTTTGTCCTTAGCAGTAGACGCATTGTAGTCTTCTAAGTCCACGTAAACCATTGGAATCAGCACTTGGTCTTTAAAGTACTTTTTACGATCGATGTAGAAGCTGTCATCTCTATCAAAAAACTCTTTCATCTCTGAAGTATCTTTCATAAATTTACGGAAGATATCGATGTTGTCTAAGTCTAGATATTTAATATGCAGACCATGTTTTTCAGCCTTTTTAATATTTCTTCGTCTCAAGTTATCCATATCATCAAAGACTTGTTTTTCTGATTTTCCTTCTAAATCTAAAACAGAATGCCAACGGACTTGGACAATCGGGTCAAAACCTTTTCTAAAGCCGTCATGGTCGTAACCGAGTGCTTTAAAGTTATCAAAAATGTAATCATTATTCATGCTCTCAATGATTTCACCTTCGTGGTTTCTCTTATTAATGACTTCATATGGATCGACTCTGACATAGAGTACTTTTTTCGTTTTTAAGAAGTTTGTTAAACCATCGAAAAAAGTCTTGAACACTGTCTCATCACTATAATCGAGGACTGGCCCTCTGTTAGTATATGCGTATTTAAAGACCTTCATAACAGGTGTTAAAGTGACTAAGCAAGCAGCTTTTACTGTTCCTTGATCCTTTACACCGACTAAATAGGTCTCGATGCCACTGTCTACTTTTAATTGATAGTTCTCTTTTGTTTGAGTAAAGTGACTGAAATTCTCTGTCGTAAAGTCAATAAACTCACTTAAACTTAGTTCTGTAAATTGCATAATGGCACTCCCGTTCATCAATACTTAATCTCTAATATAGTAACAGATTTCACCTATAGTTTCATCTAATATAGGTATTCTAACTACATGTAACATCAATATTTTCAAATAAAAAACCCCCTTTAAGTGTCTTCTAACTTAAAGGGAGTGAGACTTAGTCTTCTAGTCTTTGATTGTCTTTATGGTATTTAATGACACCTTCTGCACAGCGGTAAGCAATCGCACCGACTGTACCAGTTGGGTTGTTTCCTGAGTTGTGAACAAAAGTACTTGAACCTGCAACAAATAAGTTGTCACGGTCCCAGTGTTGTAACCAAGTATTTACGACACTGTTTTCTGGATCTGTTCCCATCGGTGTACCACCTGAGATATTAGTTGATTGATAAGGTACAATATCATAATTACCTAAGTCATCGTTTTCAACATCGATGTGTTTAGCACCCATTTGCTCAACAATTTCTGCACATTTCTCAGTTAAGTATTTGTTTCTAGCATTGTCTTGTTCTGTCCAGTTGTAAGTGAGCATCACTTGTGGATTACCGAAGGCATCTTTATATGTCTCATCTAAGTCCAAGTAGTGATCTCTATGTGGACCAGTATGTGCCATCGTATAAACTTCTAGTGTTCTAGTGAAGTTATTGATAGATTCTTTCTTAAACTCTTCACCCCATGCTGGCGTATCTTTACGAGTTGTGTTCGTAAAGATTGGACGGCTACCTGTTTGAACGAAGTGAATGGATCCACCATGTATGAAATCAAGGTCTTCATGGTCGAAGTTATCTCCATTATAATCATCCGCAATCATACCAAGTGCCCCTGCTCCCATAAAGGTGTTGAACTGTTCATCGAAGAAACCAGTAGCACCTAGACCAGTTTGATAGCAGTAGTTGCTACCCAGTGTCCCTTTTTCAGTTTCTGGATCGTATTGTTCACCGATGTCAGAGACTCTAAGTAGTTTGTAGTTGTTAAATAAGAAGCTTGTTAGAACAACTACATCTGCCGGTTGGAAGAACTCTTCACGTGTTTCTGTATCGATAAATTTAACACCAGTGACTTTTTATCGTCATTTTCATCTGTAACGATTTCAGTTACATTGGAGTGATAACGAATTTCATAATTCCCTGTTTTTTCTGCTGTTTTCAATACCGTAACATCTGGAGTGGCTTTAGCATCGTATTCACATGCGAAACGTTCACAGAAGGCGCAGTACTGACACGGATTTAATGTTTCGCCATCTGGGTTTTCGTAACTTTGTGACATGTTAGAAGATGGCATCATAATTGGATGTAAGTCTAATTCTTGTGCTGCTTTTTCAAACATTTTTAATGTTTTTGTTTTGATCATTGGAGGGTTTGGATACGGGCTGGAACGCTTTTCACCTAGCGGGTTTTCCTCACCACTGACCCCTGCAGTTTTTTCGAATTTATCGTAGTATTTTTCCATCTCATCAAAAGTAATTCCCCAGTCACGGTAACGTAGACCAGAATCTTCAGCGAGCTTTTCTTTA
>DATGUS010000099.1:0-7056 GCA_035301245.1 Alloiococcus sp.
TGTTGGGTTGTTGCAAGTTGAAGTTAACTCCAAACGGTTTATCTGTTCCTTTACGTACCGTTTGAATTTCCTGCCGTAAGCCATCAGCATCCAGTGCGCCACACGTTAGTACACCAAGACCACCTGCTTTTGATACGGCAATGACGAGAGAGCTGCGTGAGACATATTGCATACCACCTTGGATGATTGGATACTTGATGTTTAACAAAGTATTAATTCGCGACATATTGATCTGTCCCTTCAAGAGTATTAATTAATTTTAACTAAGTATAATTGTGTGTGTAAGCATTTTCAAATATGACCGTTAAGTATTATTATATAAATAGTTAACAAGAAAATTACATTTAATGCAAATGATGATCTATGAAGGTTTTAAGGCTGGGGTGTCATCATCTTACTAATAATTGCTATAAGAAATGTTTGTTTTATAGAAATGGTTATATCTGGAAATTCATTTGAAAACCAGATATCATTTTTGATAAGTAGGTGGCAAAGATTGTAAAATAAAAGTAATATTGAATTCACTACAAGATTGTGATGGATGATACTTTTTATTTTATTAATCCATTATTCATTTTTAAATTCAAAATATTTATATTTATTTTAATGAGAAAGAGTGATTGATTTGAAAAAAAGTGTTATTTTAAGTGCAGTAAGAACACCGTTTGGTAAATTAGGTGGTGCATTATCACCATTATCAGCAATTGATTTGGGAGCGGAAGCGATTAAGGAGGCGATTAACAAAAGCGGCGTTGGTCAAGAAGAGATTGATTATGTGATTATGGGTCAAGTGCTTCAAGCTGGTGTCGGTCAGATTCCATCAAGACAGGCAACCATTAAAGCTGGATTAGATTGGTCAGTTGGATCTGAAACCATTAACCGTGTATGTGCCTCAAGTTTACGTGCCGTAACAATGGCTAATCAAATGATTAAAATTGGTGACCGCGATATTATTGTAGCTGGCGGTATGGAGAGTATGTCTAATGCCCCTTTCGCATCAAAAGATATGCGTTTTGGACACCGTATGTTCCACTCACAAATGCTTGACTTAATGGTTCATGATGGCTTATGGGACCCGTTCTACGGTCAACACATGGCGGTTAATGGTGGCTATGGTGCAGATAAATACGAAGTGACACGCGAACAGCAAGATAAATGGGCTTTACGTAGTCAAGAATTAGCATCTAAAGCAATAGAAAATGGTTACTTAGACGAAGAGATTGTGCCGGTTATTGTACCACAACGTCGAGGTGATTCAGTGACAGTTGATAAAGATGAACCACCAAGACCATCTACAACAATGGAAGATTTAAGTCAGTTACCTGGTTTATTTATAGAAGGAAATACCGTTACAGCAGGGAACGCACCAGGTGTCAATGACGGAGCTTCAGCAGTAGTGGTAGCTTCTGAAGAAAAAGCAAAAGAGCTTGGTATCAAACCATTAGCAACGATTGTAGATCATGCTGAAGTCTCAGTGGAAACAAGACTGATTGCTAATGCACCAGGTCATGCGATTGAAGCACTACTCGAAAAAGCAGAATTAACTATCGAAGATATTGACTTATTCGAAATTAACGAAGCTTTTGCAGCCGTCACTTTAGTTACTCAAAAAATGTTAAATATTCCAAGTGAAAAAATCAACGTGAATGGTGGAGCGATTGCCTATGGTCACCCTATTGGAGCAACTGGTGGCCGCATTCTAACAACATTAGTTCATGAAATGAGAAGACGTCAATTACGTTACGGTATTGCAGCAATTTGTAGTGGTGGGGCACAAGGTGACGCTGTCCTAATAGAATGTCAGTACGATTAAAAGACGATCGCTAATAAAAATGTGAAGCACGTATCAGTAAGGAGAATGTTCAAATGACAGAATTTAATCATGTTAAATTTGAGGTTGAAAATCAAATCGGAATTTTGAAAATAGATAATCCCAAAACGCTAAATGCTCTTAATGAAGCAACCTTAATAGAGATTAAGACAGTAGTAGAACAGATTGACCGAGAAGAAGGGGATGTTCGTTTCTTAATTATTACTGGCGAAGGCAACAAAGCGTTTGTTGCTGGAATAGATATTAAAGAGCTGAAAGGCAAAACTACTCTAGAAGGTCGTGAGTTCTCTGAACTAGGTAATAGCACGTTTAATGCGATTAGTAACTTACCAATTCCTACCTTAGCAGCAATGAACGGTTATGCATTAGGTGGTGGGTTAGAATTAGCATTAGCTTGTGATATTAGATTTGCTTCAGAGACTGTCTTAGCGGGATTGCCTGAATTAAAATTGGGAGTTATCCCAGGTTTCGGTGGAACACAACGCTTAGCTCGCACAGTTGGCGTAGCCAAGGCTAAAGAATTAATCTTCAGTTCTAAAAATGTGGAAGCTGAAGAAGGTCTTAAGATCGGATTGTTCAACCAAATATTTGCTCAAAGTCACTTAATGCCTGAAGCGAAAAAATATGCAGAAACGGTGATTAAACGAGCTCCCATTGCGACTCGTTTTGCAAAAATGGCGATTGATACCGGCTATGAACTTGATTTTAATAGAGCGATCGATTTCGAAAAAGAATTATTCGGTTCACTCTTTGCGACAGAAGATACGAAAGAAGGCTTGCAGGCATTTGTTGATAAGCGCCAAGCTAAATTCAAAAATAAATAAAATAAGTAAAAAATTAATATTGTATGTGATTCGTTGAAAACGTTTTACATTTTTGTTTATAATGAATATGAATAAAAAGTAGGAGGAAAAAATATGTCAAAAATTTTAGATGAATTTCTAACTAGTAATCTCAATGAATTAGAAGAAAAAGGGTTACTGACTACAATTGATGTTCTAGAAGATCATGGGAACGGTCCGATTATTCAAATCGAAGGAAAAGAGTTAATTAACTTTGCGTCAAACAACTATCTTGGATTTGCAACGCGTGAAGAATTAATTGAAGCAGACATTGCTGCCACGAAAAAATATGGTGTGGGCGCTGGTGCAGTTCGTACAATTAACGGAACGCTAGATATTCACCGTAACTTAGAAAAGAAAATTGCAGAATTCAAAGGGACTGAAGATGCGATTGCTTTCCAGTCAGGTTTTAACGGTAATATGGGTGGTATCCCAGCGGTCATGAAAAAAGGTGACGCCATTCTTTCTGACGAATTAAACCACGCATCGATTATTGATGGATGTCGCTTGTCTGGCGCTAAGATTATCCGTGTGAAACACCAAGATATGGAAGACTTAGAGCAAAAAGCGAAAGAAGCAACTGAAAGTGGCGAATACGACAAAGTCATGTATATCACTGATGGTGTATTCTCAATGGATGGTGACGTGGCGAAGATTGATGAAATCGTTGAAATTGCTAAGAAATATAACCTAATTACATATGTAGATGATGCTCACGGTACAGGTGTATTAGGTAAAGGTGCTGGAACAGTTAAGCAATTTGGTAAACAAAATGATATCGACATGCAATTAGGTACTTTATCTAAAGGTGTAGGCGTTGTCGGAGGCTATATAGCTGGTTCAGCTAAATTAATAAAATGGCTAAAATCACAAGCTCGTCCATTTTTATTCTCAACTTCTCTAACACCAGGATCTGCAGGAGCGATTATTAAAGCAATTGAATTGATGCAAGAAAATCCTGAGTTAGTACAAAAAGTTTGGGATAATGCTGATTATTTCAAATCAGAATTACAACGTATTGGTTATGACATTGGCGTTTCAGAAACACCAATCACGCCTGTTATCGTAGGTGATGAAAAATTAGCACAAGAATTTTCACATAAATTAATCGAAAAAGGCGTATATGCTAAGCCCATTGTATACCCTACAGTGCCTTTAGGAACAGGACGTATCCGTAACATGCCAAACGCGAGTCATACGAAAGAGATGATCGACAAAGCGATTAAAGTGTATGAAGAAGTCGGCAAAGAATTAGGCATCATTAAGTAGGAGGCGTATCCATGAAAAAAGTATTAATTACAGGAAGTTTAGGTCAAATTGGATCAGAATTAGCAGAACGTTTAAGAGAAGAATTAGGTGTTGATAATGTTATTGCAACAAGTATCGATACACTTGATACACCGGTCGTACGTAACGGCATTTTCGAAGTATTAGATGTTATGGATTATGATAAATTTCTAAAAATCGCTAAAGAACATGAAGTAGATACTATTGTTCACTTAGCAGCGTTACTATCAGCTACCGCAGAAGAAAAACCACAATTTGGCTGGGATTTAAACATGCAAGGGTTGATTAATGCGTTAGAAGTAGGTCGTGAAGTGGATGCCACGGTCTTTGCACCATCTTCAATCGCTGTGTTTGGAGACAGTACACCAGCTGATCAGACACCGCAAGACACAATCATGCGTCCTAGCACAATGTATGGTGTGACAAAGGTTGCTGGTGAATTACTATGCGACTACTACTATACAAAATATGGATTAGATACTCGTTCAGTACGATTCCCTGGTTTAATTTCTTATAAGGTAGAGCCAGGTGGCGGTACAACAGATTATGCGGTAGATATTTACTATGAAGCATTAAAAAACAAAAAATATACCTCTTATATTGCAGAGGGTACTTACATGGATATGATGTTTATGGATGATGCCATTGATTGTATTATTGATCTGATCAAAGCAGATCCAGACCGCTTAGAACATCGCAACAGCTTTAATGTTACAGGTATGTCGTTTGATCCAGAAGAAATCGCGGCGTCAATACGTAAGTTTATTCCTGACTTCGAACTAGCATATGATGTAGATGATGTTCGACAAGGCATCGCTGAAACATGGCCAAACTCACTGGATGATTCTGCTGCACGTAAAGAATGGGACTTCAATCCAAAATATGATTTGGATAAGATGACCGAGCGAATGCTTAAAGAATTAACTAAAAAATTCAAAGCAGAAGGTGTCACCATGGCAGTAGAGATTGATTAATACGAATTAAATAAACAAAAAAAAGAACTCATTACAACATTTGTAATGAGTTCTTTTAGTGTTAAGAGTTGTTTGATTAAGTTCGTGTATAACACGTTAGAACAACTTTAGTTTTAAGCATAAATAACCAGGTAATATTTAAAGGATAACTAAACAAAGATAGAGTGTTATTAGTCATAAACAACATTTTTTCTATGATATAATTATTTTAAAAAGTCAATACTAAAATGAATGAGGAAGATTATGATGAGTTTACTATCCGAATTAAACAAAAAATTAGACAATAAAAAGGACCGTATGATAGAAATCAGACGTTATCTTCACGAACATCCAGAACTATCTTTTGAAGAAAATGAAACCGCAAAATATATAGAAGAATTTTATGATGATGTTGCGGTTGACAATATTGAAACTAATGTATCCGATCAATTAGGAATTATTGTCACATTAATGGGGAAAAAGAAGGCAAAACAATAGCCCTTCGTGCTGATTTTGATGCATTACCTATTCAAGAAGAAACAGATTTAGAATATAAGTCTAAAAATGACGGTGTCATGCACGCTTGTGGTCATGATGCACACACTGCTTATTTATTAATTTTGGCTGAATCACTCGCTGAATTAAAACATTTAATCAATGGGACGGTTAAAATCTTGCACCAACCAGCTGAAGAGGTAGCCCCAGGCGGTGCACTAGGTATGATTGAAGGTGGTGCACTGGATGATGTTGATTATGTATTTGGCGCACATGTGATGTCACAATTTGAAAATCGTACAGTCTATTCGCATGAAGGACCAACACAAACCGCTCGTGGATTTTTCCGACTGAAAGTAAAAGGTAAAGGCGGACATGGCTCAAGTCCACATGAAGCTAACGATGCGATTGTTGCAGCAAGTACCTTTGTAGTGAATGCACAACAAGTTGTCTCAAGACGATTAAATCCATTTGATATGGGTGTTGTAACAATTGGTAACTTTGATGGACGTGGTCAGTTTAATATTATTAAAGATGCTGTGGTACTTGAAGGGGATGTTCGTACCATGTCTAATGAATCAGCAGAGATTGTTGAACGTGAAATCACTAATCTAGCAAAAGGATTAGAAACAGGATACGGTGTCGAAACGGAACTCTATTACGACAACAACTATCCGGTTCTTTATAACGATCCGGAAGTCACACGCACAGTGATGGATGCTTTAGAGAAAGCTGATGTCGAAGAGATTAGTGCTGTTGAAGACAGTGGACAGGTACCTCCATCAGAAGACTTCGCCTATTATTTAGAAAAAGTACCCGGAACCTTTATCTATATAGGTGCTAAGGTCGAAGGTAAAGAAGCTTACCCACACCATCATCCGAAGTTTGAAATTAATGAAGACTCTCTTATGGTCGCAGCCAAAGCTATGTCAGTAATTGTCAATAAATATATCGGTTAGAGGAGGGTGATATAATGTATAAAGCTATTAAAAAAAATACCTGCAGGAATGTTATTGATTCCTATGTTACTAAGTGCTTTAGTAAATACATTTGCTCCAGGTTTATTTAATATTGGTGGGGTCAGTGAAGCTTTCTTTACTTCAGCTGGAACTAATTATATTATTGGAGCAATTTGTTTCTGTTCTGGAGCTGGTATAGATATCAAAGAGATTGTTCCAATTTTAAAAAAATACGGAACATTAATGTTAGTGAAAACAATTTTATGTATAGGTGCTGGCGTATTATACATTCATTTTTTTGGCTTATCAGGTATTTGGGGTATTAGTGCAGTAGCATTAATCGCAGTAATTTGTAGTACCAATCCTTCCTTATTTATTGCTTTAATTAATGATTATGATAAAGGTTTAGATAAAGGAGCTTTTGGTTTTATAGGGTTATTCTGTGTTCCAGCTTATCCCATTTTTGTTTATAGTATCTCCAGAGCTGCAGATATTAGTTGGATGCCAATTCTTTCAACATTTTTACCAGTTTTAGCGGGGGTTATTATAGGAAACTTAGACAAAAACTTTGCTGACTTATTTGCTCCTGCTGTTGCCCCATTGATTCCATTTATGGGGTGGATTTTTGGGGCTTCAATTAATATTTTTGATGCCTTCCGTTCAGCGTTAACAGGAACAGTTTTAGTGAT
>DATGUS010000100.1:0-2843 GCA_035301245.1 Alloiococcus sp.
GTTTATTCCCATCTAAAAAGGTTGGTGCTTTCCATTTATACTTTTGTAGTTCTTTTACAAAATTGTCTTGGAACGTTTTCTCCGCTACACTTTTAGCATAATTACTCATGAGTATCCTCCTTCCTACACAAACATTTCTTCCAAATAAGCCTCTTTCATTTTTTGAAGCTTGTCTAATTTATTTTCTTCTGTTTCTATTTGGTTGTCGAGATTTTTGAAGAACTCCCCGATTTTTTGTTGTTCTTTAGGAGAAGGAGCTTTAACTTCCAAGCTTTCTAATGATTTTTGACTTACTCCCTTTGCTGTTCCCCCACTAGATAAATCGGCTAATTTCTTATTTATATTATTACTTCTTAATAAAACTGCAAAAAAATCATTTGATATTCTCTCTTCATAACAATCAAACACTATTACTCTTTGACTTAATATATATCCTTTATTATCTGGAACTTGAGCAACATTTCCCATTGGGGCTTCTGTAGTAAATATAACCTGATTTTTCTTTAATTCATTTCCAAACATCCATTTACGATAAAGTTCTTCATCTCCGTAGTGAGGTTCCACTGAATAATCAATATATCCGTTCTTCACATTTAAAGCCGATAATGCAAGATAGCCATTCTCACTCCAGCTTAAACCAAGCTTTTTTGGTGTTCTACCTCTGAAATCAATAACTTTTTTAATGTTATCTAATAAATAAGATTGTCTCCATTCATCTCGAAAATCCCTAAATCGTCTTTTCGGTACGGCTTCGCCTTCTTGTGGGAACATTTCGGTTAAATATGCATCTTTCAGGGCTTTGACTTTAGCGATCTTCCGCTCTTGATTTGCTATGCGTTCATCTAAAACCTTAAAAAATTCACCGATTTTTTGTTGTTCTTCAAGGTTTGGAATGATAAAGCTCATACTCTTAAACATGCCGTTTGTAATTTGATTAATCGTAGCACCTAGATTTTTATCTATTTCACGTTTAAAGTTTTGTGTATCTAATAAAGCATTAATAAAATTTGGTTGATTAGAACGGATACCTGTCATGAAAGCACCTATTACTGTTTTATCCATACTCTTCTTTATTTTTGCATGTTTTCCAATAAGGGAGCGTGAACCGTTCCTTACTACAACAATAATATCTCCTTCTCTTACATTACTAGAATTTACTACTTCAGAGTCAACGTATACATCATCCGCACTAACTATTTCTCCATTTTGTACATTCGATGAACGCAATACAAAAGTACCATTTTGTTGAACATCATTTGGTGAATATGTTAATCCGCTATATAGTTCTATTTCTTCATCAAAATTTTTCTTTTTCCATTCACCCTTAAATCCCTTAAATCTTCTCTTGGGAACTAATTGCCTTTCTTCCATCACTCTGTCACCACCAATTCATTAAGCATCTCTTCAAACTGTGCTTCGAGTGATTGACTCTCTGTTTCAATCGTTTCTAAAGTATCCGAATATCTTGCTTGTAACTCTTTCAAGATGTCCAATTCATTTTTAAATGGAATTTCTATGAGTTGTGTCATATTGTTCGTCAAATCACCAAACCACTTGTGATACATGAGTTGATCAATTTCCGCATCAGTTAAATCTTCAATTTTATCTTCTACTTGTTCATTTAAAACTTTTTCTTTTGCTTTAATATCTTTAGTCACCACTGACTTTTCTTCAAGTAACTTTTTCACTTGATTCAACAGTTCATATTCACTTGAACCATTTTCTACATTTTTCATTTCTGCTTTAACTGCTGTAAGAGTAAAATCATCTTCCCTTGCATTTAAAGTATCACCTAATGTCGCCTCTTCATCGCTTTCTTCTACTTTTGCCGCTTCGACAAGTTCGTTGATTTCATCCGTAATAGATGTTAAGGATTCTTGTTTTGTTTCAACTTCTTCTAGTTCTTCTCTATAAATTTCTTTTAGAATAAGTTCATTCGGTACAATCGCGCCAATCCACCCATCTTGTTCTGTCCGTTTGGTTTTACCGGAACCTTTTGTCACCATATTGGCTTCACGGGTTCTAGCGACCGTATAGAAGTTACTGATTGCAATTTTCTCCGTATCTTCTGCAAGCATATCTTCCCATAACTCTGAAATGATCTGATAGCCCGCATATGTGCTTAAGTGTTTGAATTGTTGTAACAACTGTTTTATTTCCTTTAACATTTCATCTTTCAGTGGCTCGATGTCATTAACATAATGTACTGTTTTTATTTTATCCCAATAAGTATTCATATAAATGTGTAAAGCTTCTTTTAAGGCCTGTGTTTGTTCCTGCACTGTCTTATCAGCCAGAACATCTTCAGTCAAAGTATCTATGGAGGCCATTAATTCTACATAACCTGGACGTACTTCTTGGAAAGCATCATAAAGCACATCTTTGGTCATATCATGCAACACCGTTAATTGTTCAATTTGGTGGAGGGGTATGCCACCATATAAATGCGCATCAACATCTTGAGCAATTTCTTCGTCTATAGCCTCAATATAACGCGGAATATTTAAATTGTATTCATTTTCTTTAATTTCTTTTTGTGATGCTTTGTGACTGTAGCCTTTTTCATTCGTACGTTCGATATAGGTATCCACGATTTTCGCTATATCTTTTTCTTGCAGCACATTTTGTTTTCCTTCTTTGACAAATGATTTTGAGGCATCAATCATCAAGACAGGTTCATTTAAGGCACGGTTTTTCTTTAAAATAATGACTGTGACAGGAATTCCTGTATTCGTGAATAGCTTATCAGGTAAACCAATCACCGCATCAATATGGTTTTTATCTAATAAACGTTTACGAATTTCACCTTCAGCACCACCACGGAATAACACCCCATGTGGAAG
>DATGUS010000101.1:0-2925 GCA_035301245.1 Alloiococcus sp.
GTTACGTTTTAAACCTTTATCCTGATTTCGGTCTTCTGCAGGTGGTTCGCTTTTATTAATCATGGTACGAAGCCTCCCAACAAAAAAGTGAACGTTTTTTACGTTCACTAATAGTATGGATTATTAAGATTGAAGTATAACGGGGAATATCCGGCAAAATTAGAAAACTATACCTTGTTATTTTTTGTAATAGAGCTCCCCGTGCGCTTACGCTTTTGTATCGTCTAGCTTCAACGCCCAGCCCCTCGGGGTTTTAAGCAATAAACCTTTATGGCATAAACCGTCATTACGACTTTTTGCTTAAGCTATGCCTGAGGCTAACCGGCGCTTACGCTTTTGTATCATCCAGCTTCAGCGCCCAGCAACTAGCGAGCTTCGAATGCCTTCCTACGATAAGTCGAATTCGAATCGCACCGCTCTTCGGTTTTCCTTTATCTCGTCAGGCTTTCTCCAGCTCGTACGTTGCTACCCGTGCGCTTACGCTTTTGTATCGTCTAGCTTCAACGTCCAGCCCCTCGAGGTCTTAAGCAATAATCCTTCATGGCATAAACCGCCATTACGGCTTTTTGCTTAAGCTATGCCTGAGGCTAACCGGACGTTTAGGCTTTTGTTGTTTTTACATCAATTTTTAAGTATGACTGTAGGAAGGTGCTTACGCCGTCATTTTCATTTGTGTCGGTGACGTGTTTTGAAATTGATTTTAGTTCATCGATGGCATTGCCCATGGCTACGCCAACACCAGCGTAATCAATCATTTCAAGGTCATTGTCCTCATCACCGAATGCTATAATTCGTTCTTCTGGGATATTGTAATAATGAGCTATTTTTTGTAATCCGACTGCTTTATTTAATCCTTTTTTAACAATTTCAATAATGTTCCATGGAGCTCCCCATTTACGGTGCTCAATGACTTCTGCATGATGATCATTCAAGTGACTTCTGAGTGAATCAATATGTTCTTCTTTCGGATGTATAAGAAGTGATGTCGGATCGTCATTTAATTCTTCCTTCAAGTTTCCAATTGTGAAAGGATAAGTCTGTCCGAGCTGTTGAAATAGGTCAATAATGTCCTCATCATACTTATCGAGATAAACATTATCCTGAATTTCAGCCATGATATTATAAACATCTAAATCATAGCAAGTTTCCACTACATTGAAAGCTGTGCGTCTTGGCATTGGATTATGCAGTGCACCCCATTTTTTATCTTTCGGGTGATGGATCAGAGCACCATTAAAATTGACCATAGGTGTGTCCATGTTTAGTTCATGATAATAATTAATACTCGCACGATGTGGTCTACCTGTCGCAATGACAACGATATGACCTGCTTCTACTGCGCTGAATATCATTTGCTTGTTTTTAGCACTGATTTCTTTGCTGTCGGTTAAAAGTGTCCCGTCAAGATCTAAAGCGATTAGATGTTTCTTATTTTCCATTAAATTTTTCACCTCATGTATGTTAGTTTATCATGGGGTAACCTATCTGTAAATTCAACTTTTTATCCTTATATGATTCACCAGCCATCTACCAAATTTTGCGCCATTCATTTGCAATAGTATGCTGAAAAATACTATTATTAATTATATATAATTAAAGAGAGGATTATGAAGATGATTGGGATATACAAAAAAGAAACAGCGAACATTCATTATTTGGTCGTTGTACAAACTACCAATGAATTTAAAGCATTACCGACAATTATTTACTCTCACGGCTTCACTAGTGCGAAAGAACATAACCTACCCTTAGCCTATTTATTAGCTGAAAAGGGATTTCGCGTTATTTTACCTGATAGTAAATATCATGGTGAGCGTGAAGAAGACATATCCAATTTTAAAAGAGAGCTTTCATTTTGGAATATCATCACCCAAAATGTTGAAGAGTTAAAAGTTATTAAGGAAGAGTTAGAACGAGATGGTCTTATTTTAAATCAAAAAATAGGATTAGCAGGGACAAGCATGGGCGGAATAACAACAACTGCTGCTCTTACACAGTACCCTTGGATCAGTACAGCGGCTGTCTTGATGGGGACACCGAAATTGACCGAATACGCTAATCTGTTAGTTGATGAGATCGTTAAAAAACAGAAACTTCCTATGCCTGAAGAAGAAATTGAACGAGCTTTTGAACAAATTAAGAAGTATGATTTATCACTACAGATGGATAAATTGAACGAACGTCCACTTATGTTTTGGCATGGCGATAAAGATTCTGTCGTTCCATTTCGTCTTTCATATTCCTTTTACAGAGAAGCGAAGGGAAAGTATAAAAATAATAAGAATATCAAGTTTTTAAAAGAAGTGAACCGCGATCACAAGGTCAGTCGCTTTGCTATCTTAGAAACGGTAAAATGGTTTGAGACTCATTTAATTTAATGAGTGTGATTTAAATCATTTAAAAATGTTTTAAAATATGATTAAATGAATATATGAATAAAGAAGGAGGGTATGATCATGGATGCAGCGTTAAAAGAAAACTTAATGGGTGCTCTTGAAAATGTCATCGACCCAGAGATTGGCATTGATATTGTTGATATGGGTCTTGTTTATGATGTCGATTTGAATGACGAGGGACTCTGCACAGTGACAATGACACTTACAACTATGGGGTGTCCGTTAGCAGGTCATATCGAACAAGACGTAAGATATGTACTATCAGATATACCAGAAGTCAAAGATATAGATGTTAATATTGTATGGGATCCACCATGGGGTAAAGATAAAATGTCTCGTTATGCAAAAATTGCACTAGGGATTCCCGATTAATAAATACAGATCACGAAATATAGTTTCACTTCATAATCAGATGCAGAAAAGGTTGATTCATCACAAGAATGGGTCGACCTTTTTTACACATAAATTAAAATGGATAAAGGGGTAAGTTTTAATGACATTTCCCATTTATCAAGTCGTAGGATATAAA
>DATGUS010000102.1:0-3377 GCA_035301245.1 Alloiococcus sp.
TATATTAAAAATAATTTTGCAAAGCATCGAAAGTATTATGGTTTAGATAGTTGGAATGAAGAAGGTTGGAAATGGTTAGAGAGAACTGGGAATCATAAAGAACATAATACAACAAAAAAGAGACCAGCCGATGTGTTTGCCATAGAAAAACAACACTTGCGACCAATCTCTTCCCCTATCGAAGGTTACTTCGATAACAACAACTCTAGTATAACAAGAACAGTGAGAAAGGACAATACTATTTGGTATAAATCAAATCGATACAGTGTTCCATTAGGAACATTCAATCAAATAAATAGTGTATTTATTAAGGTTACTGATAATACACAATTATTAATTATTGTACCGGAAACAGGAGAATTATTAGCAAAACATTTTATAGAAACAACAAAAGGTAATTTAATACAGGATTCAAATCACGTCCGTAATCGTACCGTTGGTATCGATGCTTATATTACAAAAGTTGCCGAGAAATTTACAGAGAAAGAAACAGCAATTAATTATCTAAATGAGATTAGAAAATTACGTTCTCGTTATATCCGTGATCAACTTCAATCAATTCATAAGCAAACTTCAAATTATACACAAGAAGTGATCGATCTGAATACTGCGGATGAATAGCTCCACTTCTGCGGACTTTTGCTCCACTGTTTGCGGGTAAATGCTCCAGTTAAGCGGAAGGTGCTCCATTTGTTATTTTTCAAAAAGAAATTTATTTTTTATCCGAATATAAGAAAAGACCACTAGCTAAATAAAAGCTAGTAGTCTTACTGTTGTTTTTCACTCTTTATTGTATTGTTCGATTCTAAGAATCGATTACTTTTATTTTTTAACCAATAAGAAGTAGTGTTTCTATAATTTTAAGCCGGATGTTAGGTATCTATTAAATGCTCCCTAATCCATGACGTTCACGCATAGAAACCTCACCATCAACTAAAATTTTATATGAATTATGCACGATTCTATCTAAAATAGCATCTGCTAATTGAACGTTTTCTATTTTTTTATGCCAGCCTTCCGGCGCAAATTGAGAACAAAAAATTGTGGATGATTGATTTAATCGTGCTTCGATTATTTCTAATACATGGATTGAATCTTCTTGACTTAATTCTGTAAGCAACCATTCATCTACAATCAACAAATCAACTTTCCGATATTTATTTACTAACTTACGATAACTACCATCAGCTTCAAACCTAGCAACTTTTAATTCATCGATTAACTCAGGTAGCCTGATGTACTTCACTCTTTTAAACTGACGACAAGCTTGAATTCCAAATGCATTAGCTAACCAAGTTTTTCCGTTACCAGAAGCACCCATAAAAATGATATTCTGTTTATCATTAAGATACTGACCTATTGCTAATCGTGTCATAAGTTCTTTATCTAGATGACGATCAGGGTAGTATTCAATATCTTCAATGCAAGCTGTTGGGTCACTGAATGTAGCTTGTTTTATTAGTCTTTGTAGTTTATTTGATTGGCGTTTGGCGTATTCATAATCAATAAGTAAATTGAATCTTTCTTCAAATGATAAGCTTTGTATTTCTCTATCATTAGAATGAATCTCATAAGCCTCCGCCATACCACCTAACCGCATCTTGTTTAATTTATCTAATGTATTTTCATTTCTCATGATTCTTTCCCTCCAAAGTAATCTGAACCACGACTAAATCCATAATCTTGATCCGTACGGATCGAATTTGAATGTAATGAGTCGTTATTTTTGGTATGTTCGTATTGACGTTTTATAATTGTTTTGAAAGTAGATAATACAGGTTGTTTGGTTACACTTAAGATGATTTCACTACTTTCTTCAATAAGTTGCGCTGAATATTTATTTTCAAGGTTCTGGATACCCATCAATATTTTTAATGCGCGCTTCTCTACCTGTTGTTCTAATATTTTGTCAATCATTTCTAAAGTATTACTTCCTATTTCTCTTGCCCAGTTCCGTACACCTTCGGGTGTATGTTCTGCATACATACGATGATGATCTGGCATATGATCTAGAAGCGTACTGTATTGATCAACTTGATTTTTTATACGTTTATGAGATGCAATTCTTGATTGATTGAAGTAAACTTCAATTAGGTTCTTTGTGAGACGAACTTCAACATCACATTGAACATATTCATACGGAACGGAGTAATAGTTTCGTTCAACTTGAATGTGGTAGTTTAACTGAACTTTTGCTATTCTCCATTCCGTTAACTCATAGTCAGGTTGTCTGATTGGCATCAAGTAAGGTCGCTCTTCTTCTTCAAAAACACTTAGACGTGAACCTTCTTTTTTTTGAAAAGGTTCGTGATTTAACTCTTCTAATCTCTCCCAAATCAACACATTTAAATCTTCCAAGTAGAAACATTGCGTATTTCTGAGTGATGCGATAATTTGCCGTGATATAAAACCAACAGCACCTTCAACACTTGATTTGTCTTTCGCTTTTCGAACACGAGTCGGTACAATAACTGTTTGATAATAATCGGCTAACTCACGGTAAGATTCATTAATAATGGGTTCGGCATAATCTGGCTTATTTACACCTGTACGTAAATTATCAGGAACTATCGTTTCAGCTACTCCGTTAAAATATTTGAACATATTAATATGCGCTGTTAACCAACTTGATGATTTCATGTCTAAAAAGCCTTCGGCATAACTATATTGGCTAAATGGAAGTGCAGCTACAAAAATATAAACTTTAATATCCTCACCAGTCGTCCGATCTATCAATTTGAGAGTAGAACCTGCCCAATCTACTTCAATTGACTCACCTGGTTTGTGCTTCAACGGCATCGTTACTTTGTATTTTCCAGCATAATTTTGATAGTGTTCACAGTAAGTACGATAGGCATACGGTAATACTTGTTGTTCCTTAGCCCGTTGACTGTATTCTTTATGCAACAATCTTAAAGTCATATGTGGCTTACCTAATTCCTTATGAACATAATTCCAATTTTCTTGAAAATAGCCCCTTGCTTGCGGACGTTTTTCGGGAAAAAGAAAATCCTCTAGCCAGTGATCAGTCATTTCTTCAGTAAGTTTTGTTAACCCCCTTTCTTTAGCTTTATTCACGATATCGCGAATCGTATGTCTCGAACTTCCAACAGCAACTTCTATCGTTCTTTGTGTCATGCCATCGAAATAAAATTCAAGAATTTTGCGATATTTAACCATAAATAAACCCTCCTATACAATGAATTCACACTAAAATACAAGTGTGTGTCATCATTATACAAAAGGGTTTCAAGTGTAACTATTAAATTGTAGGCAAAACATTAAGAAGTGGAGCAGCATCCGCACTCATGGAGCTATTATCCGCAAGTGGTGGTGTTAAAGTCCGCAGGACTGGAGCTATTGCTCCGCAATAATCA
>DATGUS010000103.1:0-13781 GCA_035301245.1 Alloiococcus sp.
AAAGTTGATAAACAGCTATCTGAATTAACGAAACAATTGGAAGAAGAACGAGTTATCATCGAAAATATGACACGACTAGAATCATTGAGTGAGCAAAGTCAGGCCCTTGAACAAGAAAAACCAGAAGTAGAAGCTAAAAAGAATCGCTTAATCTATGCGAAACAAGCTGAAGAATTAAGCAAGCTTGATGGACGTATTAAACAAATCGATAAAAAATATAGTTCTAGTCAAAAGGCGTTTGAATTGTATAAAAAAGACCTTGAGACGGTTAATGCCAAATGGGCGGAAAAAAATAAAGCTTATGAAGAACATAAAGACGAAATAAAAACGATTCCTAAATTAGAAGAGCAAAAAGCGAAGTTAAACGAAGAGCAGCGCTTATGGAAAGACAAACAAGATACAGATCAGAGAATTAAAAAAGGCGCAGCAGCGATTAACCGATTGAATGAACAGCACCGACATGCTGAGACAGCATTAAAACAGTTAACGATATCTCAAGATAAAATAAAAGAACAACTGAAGACTATTCCCGCTATACGTGAGCAATATAAAGAAAAAGAAACAGAACGTCTTGAAATTAATGAAGCATTAAGAGAACAAAAGATGAAACGACAAGTTCTAGAAGAAGCTTTAAAAGATCGACAAATATTAGAAAAAGCAAGTGAGACAGAACAACAACTGAAACAAGCCGTTATGGAACTAGCAGAAAACTTACAAGTTATTAGTTCAAGATACTATGCGAATATCGCAGTGGTGTTAGCTGATCAATTAGAAGAGAATACTCCATGTCCAGTATGTGGCTCGTTAGACCATCCACATATCGCTTCAACAACTGAGGAAGATGTGTCTAAAGAACGCGTCGAAGAACTTGAAAAATTATTTGACATAAAAAATGAGCAGTTAAATAAAACTCAAATGAAGATGGACCATCTTAATGAATCAATTACAAAACAGATCAAGCCCTTTGAAATTGAGCAGGGTGCTATTGAAGAGACGATTGCCCAAATGACACAAAACATTAATCATCACGGTGAACACATTGATGGCATTATAACTGATTTAAATCAGTTAGATGAAGTGCTTCAAAAAGAGTCGAAATGGCGTAAAGAAATTGAAGATTTAAATCTGCAGATTCGAGAAGTCGAATCTAATAAACAAAAAGTCGAGTCCGAAGCGACCTTTATTCAAAAACAACTGAAAGAATGGCAAACGAAAATTGAAGAGGTATCAGAATCATTAACTTCAGCATCACCTGAAGCGGTTGATGAACGATTAACTAAATTAATCAATCAAATTGATAAGATTCAGCAAAAAGAAAAAGTACTGAATCGTCAGTTAGAAGAGTTGAATTTGAAAAAAGAAACCCTACAAATATCAATTAAGCACACTGAAAAAAATATTAACGAATACCAAAACGAATTGGAAACTTTACAAGAAGAGTTTAATAAAACGGAACAGATGTACAACTTTGAATCTTCTTATAAAGAATATCTTCTAGATAAAACAACTCAAGCAGATTGGCAGCAAGCAGTGGAACGTTTTGACAGAACAGTCATTGAAACAGATACAAAACTACAACAAGTGATCGAAAAGTTACCTGATAAAGAAGATCGTTTGCTACTTAGTGAATACGAACAATTGAAAGATAAAACAGAATATCAATTACGGAATGTTAAATCAAACAGAGATGAATTAGTTACTAAGCACAGCACTAATAAGAATGCATTGGAGAAAATTAGTGAACTCTACGAATCACAAAGAGAGAACTATGAGTTGGGTAGCTTATACACCGAACTGAGTGATATGGCAGCGGGTAAAGATAATTTAACGCATAAGATTTCATTTGAACGCTACGTTCTTGGAGTATACTTTGACGAAATTCTTTATGCGGCGAACCAACGCTTCAACCAAATGACAGGCGGACGATATGAGCTCGAACGTCAAACAGAAAACTTTTCTGCTCGTCGAGGAAATGGATTAGATCTAGAAGTCTTTGATCAATTTACGGGCAAAAAACGATCTGTAAAATCACTATCCGGCGGTGAAATGTTTAAAGCTTCCTTATCTTTAGCATTCGGATTGAGTGATGTTATTCAAAACGAACTTGGTGGTGTGGAAGTAAACACCTTATTCATTGATGAAGGCTTTGGTACACTAGACTCCGATTCACTAGATCAAGCAATTCAAGTCTTAATGGAACTGAATCAAACTGGCCGACTTATTGGCATCATCTCTCACGTCGATGAACTTAAGACCCGCATTCAATCTAAAATTACCATCCAAAAAGGTCAAGAGGGCAGTCATGTTGAGTTGATTCACTGATTACTAAATAAAATAATCAGAAAAATTAGGTAAAAGATGTTTTAGATTAAGTTATCTACCATAGTTAATATATCCAATACCGTTAAGAGACAGAAGACAATATTGTCAGCTGTCTCTTTTTATGATTGTGTGAATTTTGGAAGGGGTTCTCAAGAATGTTCCGAATTAGTACTTAATTATACTAATAAACGGATTTTAAAAATGGATTTTATGTATAAAACGTATGATTATATAAAAATATAAAAAAACATTCGATTATTCTCTTGTGCTTAAAAAAGATATGTGATACTATGTTGATAATTTGAGCGCAATTAAATGTAAACCATAGGAGGAAATACAATGAAACCACTTCTAACACTGGAAATGTCACAAGCTATTCAAAAAGCAGCAAACGAATCAAGAACCACACAATCATTATTGACTATTGATCAATTAAGTCATAATGATATTTTTACAATTTTAGATGATGCGAAGTGTTTTTCGTATTCCCAAAAAGATTGGCATTTATCTCAGGAGAGATTAGTTGCCAATCTTTTTTTTGAGCCAAGTACTCGAACACACTACTCATTTATCTCCGCTGAAGAGCAGTTAGGCATGAAAGTTGCTAACTTTAACCCGATGACAAGCTCACAACAAAAAGGTGAATCATTATCAGATACAGCGCGTACATTTGAGGCGATTGGTTACGACGCGCTAGTGATTCGTCACGGAGACGATGACTATTATAAAGAATTAGATCAGCTAAGTATTCCGATTATTAATGCAGGAAGCGGTAAAGCACACCATCCGACACAATGTTTACTGGACTTATTCACTATTTATGATGAGTTCCATACTATTGCGGGACTAAACGTACTTATCGTTGGAGATATTAAACACTCACGCGTAGCAAGCTCTAACATCACAACGTTAGAACGTCTTGGAGCGAATGTGAAAGTTAGCGGACCAACAGAACTTCAAAAAGACGGCGAAACACGTTTTGAACAGTTGGACAATGCACTTGAATGGGCGGATGTCGTTATGATGTTACGTATCCAGTTCGAACGACACGAAGAGGTTTTATCTATTGAGAAAGAAGACTACTTAACTTACTATGGATTGACTAAGGACCGTGCAGCACGATTAAAAGATCATGCTATTATTATGCACCCGGCCCCAATGAATCGTGGTATTGAGATTGATAGCGACGTAGTGGAATTCAGCAAGTCACGTATTTTTAAACAAATGGAAAACGGTGTGTACACCCGTAAAGCGATTTTGAAGTATTGTCTTGGGGAATCATTTTAGGAGGATCATATGCTAATTAAACGTGCAACCATTATACAAAGTGGCAATGATACGTCAGTGAATGATGTATTAATCGAAGATGGAAAAATCAAACGAATCGATACAACGATTGATGTACCAGAAAACATGACGATCATCGATGCCAAAGAACAATTGCTTATTCCAGGTGGCGTAGAAGTACATGCACATTTTAGAGAGCCGGGATTTGAGAATAAAGAAACGATTCTCACTGGCACTCAAGCAGCTGCGAAAGGTGGCTATACCACTGTGATGCCTATGCCAAACTTGTCACCGCATCCAGATAATGTAAAAACGATTGGTGAATACTTAGACCTTATTCAACAATCAGCGGTCGTCAATGTTGTCCCGTACACATGTATTACTAAAGAATCTACTGGAGAAGAACTCGTGGATATGAAAGCTATTAAAGAAGAATATGGTCTGAAGTGGTTCACCGATGATGGTGTAGGTATTCAAGAAGAATCAATGATGCGCCAAGCGATGGAGCAAGCTAAATCAGTCGACAGTATGATTATTGCTCACACAGAAGATATGACTTACCGCAAACCAGGAAGCGCTGTTCATGATGGTGTCTGGGCGAAGTTACGTGGCTGGGTTGGTATTCCTAGTGAAACCGAATATAAACAAATTGAAAGAGACTTAAAGTTAGCTCAAGAGACCGGTGCTACTTACCACATTTGTCATATGTCGGCTAAAGAGAGTGTCGAAGCCTTAAGAAAAGCGAAGGCGGAAGGTGTGGATGCAACAGGCGAAGTGACGATTCACCACTTACTGCTGACAGAAACAGATGTTAAAGATACAAATGGCAAAATGAACCCACCACTAAGAACGGCTGCAGATCGTCAAGCCCTAATTGACGGTTTATTAGACGGAACAATTGACTTTCTAGCATCTGATCACGCACCGCATACGCTAGCAGATAAAAACACACCTATGGATGAAGCAGCGTTTGGGATTGTCACGATCGAATCAGCGATTCCACTTTTTTACACCCATTTTGTAAAGAAAGGACATATTGATTTAGAAACCTTCCAAGATTTAATTGCTAAAAAACCGGCAGAGCGTTTTGGACTAGGCAAAAAAGGCCGCATTGAAGAAGGGTATGATGCTGATTTAGTTATTTTAAGTGAAAAAGAAAAAGTTATTGATTCAACAGATTTTGCTTCAAAAGGACGTAATACCCCGTTTGAAGGTTATCAGTGTCAAGGATTCCCGGACATAACGATTGTTGGCGGTGAAGTGGTGTACGACAGTCGAGAAGGAGAGACAAGCGCATGATCGTTCAAGAACAAATGGTACTAGAAAATATAAACATTGCAAAAGATACTTATCTAATAACACTGGCCTGTGAAAATACATTACAGATGAAACCGGGGATGTTTGTTAATGTGCAAGTAGACGGTTATTCATTAAGACGTCCGCTATCAATTAGTTCAATCAACGATCATTCATATACATTGATTTATAAAATATTCGGTGACGGAACTCGCATCTTGAGTAGTGTAAAACCTGGTGAGACGTTAAATATCATGGGCCCACTAGGCAGTCCGTTCCCGATTCACGAAGAACTAGAAGACGTTTTAATCATCGGTGGAGGCGTTGGTGTTCCACCCCTTTATGAAGTAGCCAAACGTTACCGCCAACTAGCCAAGAAAGTGACAGTCGTTTTAGGCTTCAATGATTCACCGAGTATTTTTTTAAAAGAAGCATTTGAAAATCTAGGCTGTACAGTTTATATCGCCACTATGGACGGATCGACTGGGATAAAAGGGACCGTGCTTCATGCCATCAAAGCGTATCAATGTAGCGGTTTTGTTTATGCTTGTGGACCAGCAGTTATGCTTCAAGCAATTGAAAACCGTTTTGAAGATGGATATATATCTAAAGAAGCGCGTATGGCGTGTGGGATTGGGGTCTGCATGAGTTGTGTCTGCAAAAATCGAGCGAACACCGAGACATATCAGCGTATTTGTAAAGAAGGCCCTGTCTTTAAAGTTGGGGAGGTTTATTAAGTGGATCTATCAACAACAATCACTGACTTAACGTTTAAAAATCCTGTGATGCCAGCAAGTGGCTGTTACGGGTTTGGCAAAGAATTTGCAAAGTTATATGACTTGAGTTTACTTGGTGGTATATCTTTAAAAAGCGCGACGTTACATCATCGATTTGGTAATCCACTACCTCGCGTAGCTGAAACACCAGACGGGATGTTGAATGCGATTGGCCTACAGAATCCAGGTGTGGCAGCTATATTGAAAGATGAAATTCCTCATTTAGAGAAGTATGATACAAACATATTTGCGAATGTTGCCGGTGCAAGCATTGAAGAGTATGTTGAGGTGATTAAAAAATTGAACACGTCAAACATTATTGACGCCTATGAACTGAATATCTCTTGTCCGAATGTCAAACATGGTGGTATTGCGTTAGGTACAAGTGCAGAGTTAGCCGCAGACGTTACCAGAGAAGCCAAAGCCGTAGCGACAAAACCGGTATACGTTAAGTTATCTCCTAACGTAACGAATATTGTCGACATTGCTAAAGCGGTTGAAGAAGCGGGTGCTGATGGCTTAATTCTTATCAACACCTTAGTTGGTATGCGCTTAGATTTAAAAACAAAGCGTCCCATTTTAGCGAACGGCATCGGGGGATTAAGCGGTCCAGCCATTAAGCCAGTAGCGATACGGATGGTGTACCAAGTATATCAAAATGTAGATATTCCCATTATTGGTGTTGGGGGCATTCAATCTACTGAAGATGTTTTAGAGTTCTTGCTAGCTGGAGCAAGTGCGGTTCAGATTGGTATGAAGAATTTTACTGATCCATACATCTGTCCTAATATTATTAAAGAGTTACCGGAAGTCTTGAAAAAATATGGTTTTAACTCAGTGAAAGAAGCAATAGGAGGCGCACATCATCATGAATAAATCATTGAATAATAGCCCACGAACAATTATCGCTTTAGACTTTGAGACAGAAGAAGAGTTGTTCGACTTATTAGACCAATTCCAAGAGCCTGTTTATGTCAAAGTAGGTATGGAATTATTTTACGGAAATGGTCCAGCTGTGATTAGTAAAATTAAAGCAAAAGGGCATCAAATCTTCGTCGACTTAAAGCTTCATGACATCCCGCACACGGTGAAACAAGGGATGAAAAAACTAGCAAAATTGAATGTGGACATGGTGAATGTGCACTGCGGTGGTGGCGTTCAAATGATGAAAGCTGCTCTACAAGGCTTAGAAGAAGCCAGTGAAACCGGTAAGCGTCCCCTCTGTATCGGTGTGACACAATTGACCTCAACATCACAAGAGATGATGAATGATGAGCTTTTAATTCCAGGACGTGTAGATGATGTAGCGCTACAATATGCAAGATTAGCACAAGAATCTGGTTTAGATGGAGTTGTTTGCTCGGTGCATGAATCGCGTCGTATTCATGAAGTATGTGGGGCAGAGTTCTTAACGGTGACGCCAGGGATTCGGCTGAGTGGTGATTCAGCTGATGATCAGAAGCGTATTGCGACACCGGAAGAAGCCGTCAAAGAGCAGTGTGACTATATTGTGGTTGGCAGATCAATTACAACCAGCCCTAATCCAGTTGAAACATACAAACAGATTGAAAAGGTAATGGAGGAGAGCCATGCTTGATTATCAAAAAGATTTCGTCGATTTTATGTTACACAACAATGTCTTGCAATTTGGCGACTATACTCTAAAGAGTGGTCGTAAGTCGCCTTTCTTTATGAATGCAGGGTTATATACATCAGGGAAAGCACTACAAAAACTCGGTGAATTTTATGCCAAAGCGATTTATGATAATTTTGGATTAGATTTTGATGTGTTATTCGGTCCGGCTTACAAAGGGATTCCCATTGCAGTTGCGACGGCGATGGCCATTTATGACTTATACGGTAAAGAAGTTCATTACAGTGCGAACCGTAAAGAGATGAAAACGCATGGGGATAAAGGAACAACCTTAGGTGATACGATGAATAAAAAATGCCGTGTTTTGATGATTGAAGATGTTACTACATCCGGCAAATCAATTGAAGAAACGTATCCAGTTGTCACAGAACATGAAGAGGTGGAAGTTATTGGTCTAATTGTATCCTTAGATCGTCAAGAGAAGGGAAGACACTCTGACCAGTCTGCTTTAAAAGAAATTAGCGATCGTTATCACATGCCGACATCGGCAATTGTATCCTTTAGTGATACCGTAAATTATATCAGAGAAAGTAATGATCAAATCTCTGATCAACAATGGACTGCTATTAAAGAATACTATGAAATTTACGGAGCTAAGTAAAACGTTATAACATAATATATAAAACGGTTAGTTAAAATAAATAGAAATTTCAATGTCACATCTACCTTAAAAATTCTCGCTGTTAACTAACCGCTTTTATATAAATGACTTATCTGGTATGAGATTGACTACTTTTTAGAATACGACAAATGGCTTCTGTTACTCGAGAAACATTATATGAAGCATCCTCCATCAAAGTATTTAATGGCATCAATTCAGGAATACTAGAGAAGATACCATCAAACCCTAAATCATATAGCTCATTTATATCACCACTCAGACTTCCAGCAATAGCGATTACCGTCATTGCTGGGTTCAATTTCTTAGCCAACTGCAGGACTCCATAAGGTGTTTTGCCATATTTTGTTTGATGGTTCATCTGACCTTCTCCAGTAAAACAAAAATCAGCTTGTGCTAATTTTTTGTTCAGCTCAGTTGTTTCGATAATTATATCAATACCCCGCTTAAGCTTAGCATTGGTAAAAGCTAACAGGCCAGCGCCTAATCCACCGGCAGCGCCACTACCTGGAATGTCGGTCACAGAACTACCTAAATCGCGTTCGATAATTGAAGCAAAATGTGCAAGACCTTGATCAAGTTGTTCAACCATCTTGGGTGTTGCTCCTTTTTGAGGACCGAAGACAGCTGACGCACCTTCATGTCCAGTAAGTACATTTTGAACATCACAAGCGACTGTGAAAGTAACTTCTGAAAGTTTAGGATGAACATTATCGGTGTCGATGGTATCTACTTGAGCTAAGTTTATGCCTTTCCCATCCAGTTCCTTACCGTTATGGTCAAAGAAGCGGTAGCCTAGAGCTTGAGCCATCCCCATTCCGCCATCATTCGTTGCACTACCTCCAAGTCCAACCATGATATCTCGAATACCGAGTTCTAGACATTCAACGATTAACTCCCCCGTTCCGTAGGTTGAGGTATAAAGTGGATTGCGTTGATTAGCGAGTACAAGGTGCAATCCACTGGCACTAGCCATCTCGATAAAAGCCGATGTGCCATTTCCGTGCAACCCAATCTGACCATCAACCGGCTCACCCAGTGGACCTTGAACAATATGTGACATTAGTTTTCCGCCTGTCGCATCAACCACAGCTTCGGTACTTCCTTCACCACCATCTGCCATAGGAACGTGAATAATATTGGCATCAGGAAATACTCGACGAATCCCAAGAGCCATCGCCTGACAAACATCTTTTGCTGACAAACTTTCTTTAAATGAATCTGGTGCTAATACAAATGTATAAGACATGGTTTCCTCCTTTAAATAATAACGTTACCTAAGTTAGGGTTAGTTATGATCTCGGCAACCTGTTTAGTTCCTAGTAAGATAATCATAACATTAGTCATTTTTTCAATTTCTATATTATATGATATAGTACATAAAATAAAAGTGGTAGCGCTGTTAATGTTATCGGAATTAATTGTTCAAGATATCGTATATAAGATTAGTCGAATTATAAAAGAAAGATATTAATCTACTTATTGTTTTACTTAGCAAGTAAATTATCATGGAGACGAGTATGATTATATTAAAAGAACACACCAGCTCTTAAAAAGTCCAGTGTGTTCTTTTAATTTTAAATAAATGCTAGAGTTCCTAATCAGAATCAATACGATTCGATTTTAGTGATGGTGATTTAATGTTATCCAGTGGTAACAAGATAGTTGTTAAAATTATTTTAATACTGGCCAGTAATCACCATTCACATCGATGAAATCGTCAAGAATGGCTTTGGCAACATGAGCGTTTGGAACAGATTGGTTTAGTGTGAAGGCCTCTAATGCTTTTTGATATGAGTTTTCAAAGAATGCATCAACCAATAATTTTTCCGAAGCGACTTGCGCTTCCATTAATCCTTTATGGAAATCAGGAATATTAAAACGCAAGGAAATTGGCTCAGCTCCATTCGCATTGACATAACTTGGCACTTCTACTACGGCATCAGATCGTAAGTTTGGTATAGCACCCATGTTTGGGACGATTAACATGAAGCGGTCATTTTTATTGTGCAGAATAGATGCTGCAATATCTACAATATATTGACCATGTCCACTACTCTCATAATTCATATCCACTTTTTTATTATTCTTAATTTGTTCAACGGTGTCATCAATCTTCTTGAGGCGGCCATCCATAATTTGATTTGCACGCGTGTAATTAAGATCAGATTGTTCGACAACCATATTCGGATAGAGATAATATTCCAAATAGTTATTTGGTATATGGGAAGGGAAGTGTTCTATAATCACTCTCATATTTTCGTAGGTCTGTGCCCAGCTAGCTTCTTCGTCGGTTGTATCTAAACCTTCTTTTTTAATATGATCTAAAAGTTCTGGCATGATATCTTTTGCTTCACTGACATCATAGATAGAATCATACCATCCGAAGTGGTTTAGGCCATAATAGACTGGAATCCAGTTCTCACGATTATAATTAAAGGACTTGGCGATAATTTCTTCGATCCCGATGGTCATATCGCATGCGTTGATTATTTTGACATCAGGAAATTGACGTCGAATCGCTTCAGCAACAATCGTTTCGGGGTTTGTATAATTTAAAATCCATGCATCTGGCGCGTAAGTTTGAATATCCTCAACTAGTTTTAAAAAACCTTTCATCGAACGCATACCATAAGAGAAACCGCCTAAACCACATGTTTCTTGACCAACCAAGCCATATTTCAGAGGAATTTTTTCATCTTTTTCTCTCATTTCGATTTTGCCAACACGAATTTGTGAAAAGATGAAGTTAACATCGGTAAAGGCTTCTTTGGGGTCTTCTGTACGCTTGAAGTCAACCTTATAATGCCCCTTATCTAGAATATGATTAATGATCATCTCCATTTTTTTATTCTTTTCAGCATCATCATCGTATAAACGAATTTCTTTTACTTTAAAATCGTCATGGTTCAAAATAGTAAGAATTATTCCGGGAGTATAGCCACTACCGCCACCAGCGATGGTAATAATTTGTTCCTTTGACATGATTATTTAATCTCTCCTTCTAAAGTTTACGATAACACGTCGTCGATATTTTCTCTTAAGTTCTGAACGCTTGTCCCAACAATCACTTGCAGGGCTTTGTTGTTACGAACAACACCGGTTGCGCCGAGTTGTCTGAACTCTGCATCACTAGCAACTTTGTCAGGGTCAGTTACTTGTACACGTAGTCGAGTGGCACAGTTCGTGAGATTTTCGATATTTTCTTCGCCCCCTAAGTACTCGAGGTACTGTCTAGCTAGCGCTTGCTTATCATTCGTTGGTTTACCGGTTGATCTCATAGGACCATCTTGAACTTGTTGTTTTTCTTTATAGTCTTCTTTCATAAATAACTTGATTTCTTGGTCGCCACGGCCTGGTGTCTTAATATCAAATTTTTCAATTAAGAACTTGAAGATAAAGAAATAGATAAAGAAGAAAATGATTCCGATAATAATTTGACGAATGTACACGCCACCATGATTATTAAATAGTGGAATCCAGTTTAGTGATAAGAATTCAAGTAGTCCACCGCCAAATGTCCCCGTTACACCGAATGCATACATTGTTGTGGCCATTACCGCGTCAATTAAAGCTTTAACTGCGAATAAGAATGGTGAAACGAAGATATACGTAAATTCAAGTGGTTCTGTAATACCTGCAATAATTGCTGTTAACGTTGCTGGAACAAGCAGACCAGCGACTGTTTTTTTGTTTGATTTTTTCGCAGTGACATACATGGCTAAAGCTGCCGCTGGTAAACCGAAAATGTTTGAGTTACCTTGCATTGCAAATCCACCTTCTGGGAATAATTCAATCAGTGGACGAGTTGATTGGCTGAATGCTTGAATACCTTCTAACCAGCTTGCGTAAGTACCGCCACTAATAATCGCGTCACCATATTGGAAAGGTCCATAAATAAAGTGGTGGAGTCCTGTTGGAAGTAAGATTTTCTCTAAAAACACATAAAGTCCGACACCCATATTTCCTGCTGAACCCATAAAGGATTGTAATGATTCGAACAACCCTTGAACCACTGGCCAGATCCATGCAGTTAAGAACGCTGCAGGAATCATGATGAAGAATCCTAGGATAACAACAAATGCGGAGCCTTGAAAGATACCTAAGAATTCAGGAAGTTCCGTATCAAAGTAACGGTTGTGTAACCAAACGGCGATGGCTGATACGATAATTGCACCCAGAATGTTCATGTCTAATGTTTTAATTCCAGATACAAATGCTAGCCCACTTGTACCACCGACTTCTTGCGTAATATCGACATTGAAAAAGTTAGGAGCGACAGTTAACATCGCATTAATAAAATAATTGTACGTTAAGAAGATAACGATCGTTTCCATGACTGCACGCCCTCTAGCTTTATTCGCTAAGGTCACTGGGATCCCCATGGAGAACAACAGTGGCATTTGATTGAAGATTGTCCATGCGCCTTGATCGAGAACGTACCAAACATTCATCCAGGCATTCCCTTCAGTTGCTAAATCACCTACAATTAACGGATCGGTAAACAAGGTAGCCAAACCGATAATAGTACCAGAGAAGGCGAAGAAAAGTACCGGCACGAACATGGCACTACCTAATCGTTGAAACTTTTGCATCATTTTATATTCTCCTTTTTCTTATGACTTTTTCCGACAGTGCAATGAATAGTAGGTATTAGAATGTAAACTCCCCCTTTATCGTCGTCTCTTTTGTTATAATGTTGTTGTGTATTAAGTATAGAATGCGCCAAAGAATATTACTATATAATCATAGAAAACGTTTTCAATTACATCGGTAGTACTTTGTTACATTTAATGAAATATGTTACAGGAAGTCTAAAGGAGAAATGATGATGCAAGAACGAATCAATCATGCGCAAAATCAGCTAACAAGTATTGATTTTAATATTTTAAATTACTTAATGTCGAACAAAAAAGATATCCAGAATCAGTCAGTTCATGAGATTGCTGAGAGAACGTTTGTTTCAACCGCAAGTGTTGTCCGACTTTCACAGAAGTTAGGCTTCTCAGGGTTTTCTGAACTCAAATATCATATTAAACAGGAATTAGAAGATAATAGTGAAGGATTTGAAAGCAGCATCGCGATTTTAAAAGAAGATATTCAAGACACCTTAAACCTGGTTTCTGAACAAAACTTACAACCCATCTGTCAGAAATTTCAGTCAGCGAAACGCATCTTTTGCTTTGGAACCGGGTGGGGTGAGAAGAACGCAGCGAGTTATCTAACACGTAACTTCTTAGCTTGTGAGTTCTTCATTCACCACTTACCGTCTATTACTGAATTCTTATGGACAATTGATCAGATGAGCGAAACTGATCTCGTTATTATTATATCTTTTAGTGGACAGAGTGAAGAACTTAGACGCATGATTCCGATACTTAAAGTCAAAAACGTATCGATTTTATCAATTACACCTTTGTCAGGAAACTATCTATCCACTGAAGCTGACAACCGCTTGTATTATAAAGCTACTCATTTAGATATCAACAAAACGAATCAAACAGAATACAATTTTTACAGCTCACTGAATGTCTTAATCGATTTCTTGTTCCGCTATTACCATGATAATTTCTTTAAAGAAACCAAAAAATAGACGAATAAATAAAAATAACATTGATAAACGTATCTATGGTAAACTAGAAAATAACGATAAAAATAGAAAGGAGATCTACTAATGAAAAATTCAATATTATATGTTGATGGTTACAATATGATTGGCGCATGGCCAAACCTTAAACCACTACAACAACGTAATCAAATTGGCGATGCTAGAGATCTCCTCCTTGATATGTTAAGTAATTATAGTAAATTCACAGGTATTAAAGTG